>JADFPY010000096.1 GCA_022562085.1 candidate division KSB1 bacterium
TGCAGGTTGAAACTATTTCTATAAAAAATGATGAAATACTTGATGAAGCGTTGGCAGGAATTCGCATGAAAGATGCTGATAAGCCGCCTTCCACTGCTGGTCAACCTGATGAAAAACGCGTTCAAGCTCAGATAGATCTGGCTTTAGATATTGGTGGGTTGCTTGAAGATAATAACGAAACCCTCAAATTGCGCTAAAGAAGTATTTCTAGCCAAAGTAGGGTGGGTTCGTAACCCACCACAACAAATGCCTAACATTCGTTTGAACTCGGACAAAACCGCGCTCGGTTTGCGGGAAAGTCGCTGGCTTCTCTTTGGTGGTTTTGCCGGTTAAACGAGGCGTTACACCTCAGATTGGAAAGTACGCATCTCAATGAATATTCTTGAAACAGACCGCCTCATCCTTTGCAAACTCTCTCCTGACGATGCAGCGTTTATCCTTGAGCTTTTGAATGACCCTTCATTCTTGCAGTTCATCGGGGATAAGGGTGTAAGAACCCTCGATGATGCTCGAGACTATATATTGAACGGACCCATTGACAGCTATGAGCGCTTCGGCTTCGGGCTGTACTTGACAAAGTTAAAGGATGGCGGCGCCCCTATTGGAATCTGCGGATTGCTGAAGCGGGACACGTTGCAGGATGTGGATATCGGCTTTGCTTTTCTTCCGGAGTTCTGGTCTAAAGGGTATGCTTTTGAGTCCGCCTCAGCTGTAAGGGTCTATGGATTGAATGATCTTGGAGTAAATCGCATCGTTGCCGTGACCTTGCCGGAGAATCATAAATCTATCAAACTTTTAGAAAAGTTGGGATTGAGATTCGAAAAAATGGTCAGACTCCATGATGACGGTCCGGAAGATAAGTTGTTTGTGCCAGCCGTCTAAGAATTACAAACTCAGCCCTGACACCCCGGACAAAAATACGTACTCCGCCCAACCTGAACATATCTTTCAATCACTGATTTACACCGGCGGCACTTCTCCCCTTCCCTGCCGTAAACCGCCAGCGACAGCTGAAAATAGCCAACTTCTCCATTGCTGTCCACAAAATCGTTTAATGTGGTCCCGCCCTTTTCGATGGCTTGATTGAGAACATTTTGTATCGAACGAAAAAGTTTAGCCCAGTCCTTTTTTGAGAGCTTGTTCGAAGCTTTCTTCGGATGAATGCCCGCATAAAACAAAGATTCGCTCGCATAAATATTGCCGACCCCGACCATAAAATTCCCATCCATGAGCAGATTTTTAATTGGCTTCTTCCAGTTGCGCGACTTTTCAAAGAGCGCCTCAGGCCGCGTTTCAGGCGCCAGGGGTTCCACGCCGAGATTTATAAAACGCGGGTAAGTTTCCAAACCGCCCGGAGCTACCGCATCTACCATACCAAAGCGGCGGGTGTCTCGAAAGCGCAGCTCGGTGTTATCATCGAGATAGAATATCACATGATCATGCTTTTCAAATGGTGGGGACCCGGTTAAGAGCAGAAGCCTGCCGCTCATGCCAAGATGCAGGACGAGCGTGCTGTCCTGCTCAAATTTGATTAGCAAATATTTCGCCCGCCGGTCGATATTAACGACCTTTTGGCCAAGAACGAGCTGCCGCAACCTGGTTTCATCAACCGGCCAGCGCAGCCTCGCATCCCGGACGAGGATTCTTTCTATTTTTCTGCCGGGAAGGGTCTTTTTCAAAGCCCTGCAAATGGTTTCGACTTCAGGTAGTTCAGGCATCGTTTTAAAAGTTGAATTAGTTAAATTCGGACGGTATATTTAGTCTCTCAACCGTCAAGTTTTGTTCCAAGGCAAATACGCCAAAATTTCAAATCACAAAAACTAAATTACAAACAAATTCCAATACACAATTTTCGAAACCCCAAAATTCACAGGGGCTGCCTCAATGACCTCGATAATTGGTAATTGGGATTTGAGATTTATTTGTATTTTGTTATTTGACTATTGAAATTTTCATTGGACTATTTGTTGGATTTAATTTAAGAATTCCGTTGGAGAAAAACAAAACCGAAATTCCATTGAACAAACAAATTCTCAGACTCGCTATCCCCAATATCATCAGCAACCTTTCCGTGCCGCTCCTGGGCGTGGTCGATACTGCCGTTCTCGGTCATCTCGATGAAATCTATTATCTCGGCGCTTTGGCAGTCGGCGGAATCATCTTCAATTTTATCTACTGGGGCTTTGGGTTTTTGCGCATGGGCACCACCGGCCTGACGGCTCAGGCATACGGAACCAAAGATGATGCACAAGTTTTCCTTATTCTGGTACGGACCCTTCTCATCGCGCTGGCCGGCGCCTTGTTACTGATTCTGTCTCAAAAACTAATCGCCACGGTCAGTTTCAGTTTAATCAAAGCAACTCCGGAAGTCAAACAATTTGCCGAAGAATATTTTTACATTCGAATTTATGCGGCCCCGGCCACCCTCGCACTTTATGCCCTGCACGGTTGGTTTTTAGGCATGCAAAATGCCAAATATCCGCTCATTCTAACCGTATTTGTCAATGTCCTGAACGTCATTTTCAATTTGATTTTTGTCTACAAACTTGGCATGAAAGCGGACGGGGTTGCCCTGGGAACCGTGATTGCCCAATACAGCGGGTTAGTTCTGGGAGTGATACTTTATCTTAAAAAATATTCATCCTATGCAATCAAAATAAATAAAAATCTGCTATTCGAGAAAACTGCTTTAAAACGAATTTTTGTTGTCAACACGGACATCTTTATCCGCACCCTTGGACTCATTTTTACATTCAGTTATTTCACTGCCAAATCTGCAGAAGGCGGCAACATAATTCTGGCGGTGAACAGCATTCTCTTGCAGCTTATTAACATCCTGGCCTACGGTGTCGACGGGTTCGCCTTTGCAGCGGAAAGTCTGGTAGGGAAATATATTGGCGCCAAAGACAAACTTAACTTGCGAAAAACCATAAACTACTCGTTCGCCTGGGGTATAGGCCTGGGAGTGTTTATCTCGCTCTGTTTTTGGCTTTTTGATGAACCGATCCTGAGAATTTTTACCGACAAAGAGGACATCATCCTGCTTTGCATGAGCTACATGATCTGGATCATCATTGCGCCGCTCACCAACAGTTTCTGTTTTATCTGGGACGGCATTTTTATCGGCGCCACGGCAACGGCGCCCATGCGCAATTCCATGCTGTTTTGCACGTTTGCGATTTTTGTGCCGGTGTATTTACTGCTTCGCGATTCTTTGGGAAATCACAGTTTGTGGCTGGCTTTGACAGTGTTTATGGTGATGCGAGGAGTGACACTGACTTTGTATTCGAGGAAGCATGTGCTGGATTAGAATATTACTTGGTTTTAAAACCGATTTTGCACTTGGATTTTTCTTCTTCTTTCATAAGTTGGTATATGGCCTAAAGACAATCTTGAATGGGTTGTCGTACTTCTTTTCCATGGCTCTGAATTGAAACTTGAGGTCGCAGATTGCGATCTCAAAATAACTTTCATCGTCTATTTCCCCAAAAACCTCTTCCTCACCCACAATACCGCCACCACGCCAATGAGGATGTAAACCGGCCAGTTGCCGATGATTGAGTAAACGGTAACGGGCGGCGTCTCGGGCACATTCAACGTCAAATTGATGTACTCGCGGGTGTATTGCTCCGTTTCCCTGGAAATGATCCGGCCGGCTGCATCTATGATCTGGGACGTGCCGGTGTTGAGGGCGCGCACGATCGGTTTGCGGTATTCCACCGTTCTGGGGCGGGCCATTTGCTTGTGCAGATGTGAGGCATGCGATTTACCAAACCAGCCATCGTTGGTGATATTCACCATGAAATCCGCTTTGCGGTAATCAAAGCCGTTGATAAAGCCGCTAATGATATCTTCATAGCAAATCAACGGCAGCCAATGCCTGTTTTCTCCAATTGAAAAAATGGGTTTCTCCGTGCCGCGGGTAAAATGAGAAATGCTTTGCGGCAGCCAATTTTCTATAACGGGAAATGTATCTAAAAAGGGAATGTACTCACCAAAAGCTAAAAGAACAATTTTGCGGTATTTCCCCATAATTTCGCCCTCAGGATTCAGGACAAACTGCGTGTTATGGTAAATACGCCTGCCGCTGGGGCGTTTACCGTCCCCGATTTCGCCGGAGCCCGCTGTCACATAAACCTGGTGTTCACGAGCCAGGTTAGAAATCTCATTGAAAATCGCACGCGCATTGAGAATCGGAAAATGCACCGACCCTTCCGGCCAGACCACCAAATCCGTCTTTTGCGGATGAGTCTGAATCGCGGTTTTCGACAGGTCAACAATACTCTGAAATTCTTCCAGGCGCTCGTCCACGCTGAGGCTGGCGCCGTAAAATTTTTCCAGTGTTGTATTCGATTGGATAAGCGAAATCCCGACGGACTTTTTGTCCGGCGCCGGATCGTTGTCATACTTGTTTAACGCGCCAATTCCATAGCTCACTACAAAAAATAAAAAAGCCAATTGCCGGATAAACGGCATCTTCATATTCGACCCCAAATAGTTTCGATGCTGCCAGATCCACCAGGGGATGTGAATAACAGCCATCGCTACAAAACTTAATCCGATGACCCCGAACAAATCAGCAGTTTGGTAAAGTACCAGGACAGAATCCAAACTGGTGCCGAAGTACCAGGGAAAGACTTGCGGATTGATTTGCTCGGCAACACAAAAAAGCGCCGCCGTAAAAAACGGGCTTGCTTTCTCGCCGAAGAAACGCTCAAGATAAGCCCAGAGTGGGAAATTGAGGTTGTTAAATAAGCTAAAAAGTAAAACCACACCCCATGCTAAAACCGGGGGCAGGCCGCCAAAATCTTCGGCGACCATGCTGATCCAGTGATAGCCCACCACATTGGTCACAACAGCAAAAAGCCAGTAAGCAATGATTTTTTTCTTTAATGGAAGTTGGCGCATGCCATGAAAGAAAAGGGGCAGCAAAAATAGAATTGGAAATATTTTATACCGCTCAAATCCCAAAGGAAGACAGATCCCGGCCAGGACCGGATACAGGAAGAGTTGAGTTTTAGATGCGCTTAGAAATAGGGAAAGTTTTTCTTTCATCAAAAAAGCCCCTGGTCTAACTACCAAATTTCCAATTACAAATCACGAACGAAGCCAATATGGAAGTCATCCCTTCGGCAGGCTCAGGACAGGCCTGAGCGCAGATTCCATTTTGATTGCCGCAAGTCAATTGTAAAGCGCGCGAAGGATCCCGCAACGGCGGGATGCTTCGCGGTCATGAATTTTTCAAAAATGATTCGTGTATTGCGATACCCGCTCAGCACGACAATGAAGGGCAAAAGGTCTTTGACAACTGCAACATTTCCTAAACCACATGGCAATAGACAGTGTTAGAGTGTTCAGGTATTAAAGTGCTTAAGTATTTTCCCAAGTTGATTAATTTCAATATATTAACACCTGAACACTCGAAAACACAAACACGAGAACACTTTTATCCACATTGCGATGATATTTAGAAATCACACTACTCTAGTGCAATGCGTTAAGTTAGCAAAAAGATAAAACTAAGCAAGGATTTTAGAGAAAGGAATTAGGAGGATCGATCCGGTGGTGACGATGAGACCAGGTCGACGAAGGTGGTTTATTCAGGAAATTCTTCAACAATGTGAATGCGGGACTTTCCAACTTCTGTTGCGGAGACAATAATCGGCGTTCGTTCTTTAGACCCGGAAGCCTCTTTCAAAGCGGTCAATTTCATATCTAAGAAAATCCAGGGTAACTTCGGCATAAAAATGGGTTCGCTCAGCACCTGGATACAGTTATCGCGAATGGCAGAAAAAATTGCCTCCATAGACTGCGCCTCGGCATGGATGATAGAATAAGAAGTACCCATATATTTCAACAAATGGCAATCGGAGTTGCCGACAACCGGCAGACCTTTTTGCTCTGCCAGCTTTAACATTTTGCGGTTGAGGTTAAACCATTTAGAATAAAAAAAGCAAAACTCAAGTGCGTCAAACAACTCAAGATGTTCGTAAAGTTTTTCCTCCAAACAACAAGGGTACTTATAAAACGGGTGGGCTGCGATTAGAAAAAGACCATCTTCCTTTGCCTTTCTCAAATCCTCAAAAGTGTTTATTTTCTCAGCAGCAGCCGAAGAATTCAAAATAAGCACATGTTTTCTCTCGACAGTTTTTTCAATGCCGGGGATTAGCAGAATGCCTCTGTCTTCGGCGTAACGCTGTAACTCGTTGTTAAACGTATAAGTGTTGTGATTTGTAATTGCAAGCGCACCAAAACCTCGGGCAGCTGCATGATCTATCAATTCGGTTTCTGAATGTCCAATCGAATCTTTCCGATCGTCGCGGGTATGGAGATGAAAGTCGCTTTTTATGTTGAGCATTTCTTTTTCTGGCCTGGTTCGACATAATACTGGTTTCTATGATATTCGGAACAACTTTTACTAAACTTAACGAATTTTGTTTCATAACACCCCCTTCGCCCCTACCTTGTGACAAACTCAGAATATGCCCCGCAAGGAACGACCGGGGGTCAAGTTGCAATATTGCTTTCCTTTTTAGCCAAATGCTGATTACGATGAAATTCGTAGCATAAAAAGCCTTTGCTCGTGTCGCCTTCACCGAAAACATATCCGGCAAACTGGCCCAGTCCATCCATGAGCAGGCCTAAAAGTATGACAGGCAAGACTTTAAAAAATTGTCCTTTGGACCTGCCCGGTTGAGATGCGTTTCTAAAAATATACCAAAGCCGTACAAACGGAATCAAAGGCGCCCCCATTACATAAATCATTCGGGAACCCGCGGATATTTTTTTAATGCGCGTTGCAGCAAAAAGACGGCCGTTCAGAAACTGTGCCTTTATAAAAGCAGACAATTTTGAAAAATTAACATGAGTCGTTTTTGCTGCGGGCTCTAAGTATAATTGGTGGCCTTTTGCACGCAAATCCCAGTGCAAGACACATTCTGCCTCCAGCAAACTTTCAAGCTCGTTACCATATTCAAGAAGGACAGAGCGCTTATAACTGCTGTTGTGTCCGGGAAGTTGTTGCGCAACACCGGCAACAGCAGGTTCAAGCCATTCACCATACCCGATGAGAATGTCACCTCTGCTGATCATAGTACGAGGATTTGCATTGAGAACGACCGGGCCGACTGCTGCCCAGGGTTGACGGTGTGCTTCTATCAATGCTTCCGCCCAGGTTTTGTGTGGATAGCAGTGATCTTCACCAAAAGCAATAACAGGAGCCGTTGCATTGTAAACGCCGGCGGCATTTGCATGACCTCTGGATAAAATTTCACCCACCTCAATAATCTTAAATGTCAATAAATCTTCCAGCTCCGTTTCATTTATATTCAGATTTTCCGATGATGTACAAACAATGATAAGTTCCAGTTTGTCCCTGGCGGTTTGCTTGCGAAGACAAGTTACCGTTTTTCGAATTGTGGTGTAACTATCGGGCGTAACAAGAATAACAGATAATTGGGGATTTGCGGCTTTATTGTTGTTGTTCATTGAACTAACCTTTTCTAATTTACTACCGATTGAAATTTTTCTTGAATTTCTTTTATTCTAACCGGCCTGTTGGTGGAGGCCGACTCAATAGAAGACAAAACTACCTCTAACGCCTTTTTACCATCCACTAAAGAACACAGAACCGGTCTGTCATTTTGAATGGCATCGATGAAATGCCGCCATTCAAATAGATAAGACATTTTGAAATCACCACCATTGCGCAAAACATGAACTCCCTTTTGAAACTGCTTAATTCCGGCTGCCGCTTTTTTGAGGCGGTTTAGAATACCATGGGGAACAGTCGCAGTTGAAAAGAACTCAAGCCCGTCGTACCTGTACAACGAAACCCGCAGCCGGCCTTTATCTCCATAAATTTCCAGCTCATTATCGTCGCTGGTGTGTTCGGAAAAGACAGAGGTGGCGATTATATCGTTGCTCAACTTAGCCGTTACAGTCGCTGTCGCATCTGTTCCGTTCTTTGAATGGCTCAGTGAATAAACTTCTTCAATGTCTTTTTGTAGAAGAAACCGCCATAGATCAAAATGGTGAACGCCGATTTCAAAGAGCGCGCCTCCGCCTGACTCGCGGCTATTTCGCCATTCAGGAACCTCCTGGCGAAACCTGATCGCGCTTGTCCAATTGCTGCGTATCGCTTCAATGTTTCCTAAGGCACCTTCCTGAATAATCTGCTGAGCTTCTTGAATGAGCCGGTGATGCCGCAAATTAAACCCAACTGTAATTTTATTTTCTACTGAGTTCGCCTTCTCAATTAGCCGGTCGCAATCTTCCAGAGTCAATGCAAGAGGTTTTTCAACGAACACATGCTTCCCTGCCTCAAGAGCAGCCAGTGCAACTTCAACATGGAACTGCGCCGGCACACAAACGGTAACACAATCAATACTTAAGTCGCTTAGGAGGTCTGAATATTCCGTGACCCGACGTTCAATCCGGAACTGATTGGCGACTCGATTTAATCGTTCCTTATCGATATCTGCAAGCCCGACGACCTCAGTGTTGGGTAACTGTTTTAAGGCAGGAAGGTGAAAACTTTCGGTCACGCGGCCGCAGCCGATGATACCGATTTTCAAAGGTCTATTTTTCATCTAAATATCTCACCAAGATTACCTAATCAGGTTTTAAAGTATTTTGTAATTTCGAACTCACAGAAATATTCCGGGTAAATTAATTTTTAGACGGTTTTTGACTTAAACTGCTCCCAAAAAAAACCCACGACATTGGCTGCTTGAGCCAGAACAATGAGCCCGGAAATAGAAACTGCCTTTACTTTTTTGAATCTGAGAAATGGATAGCGAATTAAATTTAAATAAAAAGACAGCGGTTCAAATTTCATAGGTTCTTGATTGCGGCGATTCCGCGTTCGATGAAAAAAATGTGCGCCCCGGCCATAATTGAACTGTTGATCCCAGAACCCGGTCAGACTCATGGGATGAGCGTGATAAATGACTGCCTCAGGTGCATATGTCATTTGATATCCGCTCAGCAGCCAGCGATCACAAAACTCTCGATCTTCGGCAGCGGCTATCCCCCATTCTTGATCGAAACCACCAACTGCAAGAAAACATTTTTTTGACAAAGCAATGTTATTCGCTGTGAAAAAGTGCGCCTCTTTGGAGTTTTTGTTATAGTAGAAATAAAGATAAGAAACCAAAGCTTGACTTGCCGATGAAAACGAATTTCCGGGCAGCGCATTCAATATCTCCCCGCCAATCATAGAATCCGGCTTTATTGCTAAGAAGTTCATCAATGTTGCCAACCAGCCAGGTGTGGGCCGGCAATCATCGTCGGTAAAAACAAGGAACTCACCTTTTGCCTGTTTAACGCCTCGATTTCGTGCCCTGGCGGGACCTGCGTGCTCCTGTTTTAAAAGATGCAAATTGATTTTCGCCGAAAACAGGTCCACAATTGGGTCCAATTGAGTAGAACTGCCATCATCCACGACAATCACTTCGAATTTATCCCGCGCATAATCAAGTTCTGTAATCGCCGCCAGGCACTGTTGCAGACATTTAGGGCGATTGTGGCTCGGAATGATAATTGAAACGAATGGTTTGTTGTTTTTCATTGATTTTATTTAATCTCAATAAGAAAGCAGTTCCAAATTATGTTTAATCATTAAAACTGTACTCTTTCAGATATGGAAATTCAGTCATTCGTAACTCTACTTTTTGGCGAAGATGCAGGCGCCAATCGACGTTTTTCCGGCTTTTGTGTGGATTTTTATAAACAATAGCAGCACATGCTTTGAGGTATTCATCAGATGGATCCAGTTTTAGAAATTTGCATAATTGGCTTAAGGTCCCGGACGGATCTTCAATGAACTCCTCTTGTTTAATCTCAATCATTTCGAATTGTTGATAACTTTTTTTGACAGTCATAACTGTTTCGCATAGACTAAAATACTTGTCTATTTGGAGATTCAGATCCGACTGGTTATTTTCTGCTTCCGCAGCACGTGTTGCCATGGTTGTGATATTGTCAAATGGATTGCGATAAACATGGATGACTTTGACAGGCACTTGAACTTTCTGCTGAAGTCTTTCAAGAATAGTAGGCCAGGTTTTAATTCGGATTGTAGCGCCCTCTCCCTGCTTATCTCCGATTACATGAATAACCTCGAACCGGCCTTGAGATTGACCTGTTACTTTATATTGATAGTTGCCGGATCTACGTCCGATTGTCGCCTTGGAAATGGAATTCTGTAGCAATAGACTATAAAGACGCAACCTGCCAAAACCGGCCCGCACGTATTGCAATGCAGCCTGCTCATGCGCGATAACCGCATTCGGGTGCGCATCCAGCAAAGCTCCGATAATGCTGTGCCCGCTTCTGGGATATCCAAGAAACATGCAGTAGGCTTGAACGTCCTTGAACAGATCAACGGATTGCCGGCTTTTCTGGGTCGTTGCCACATATTTCCAACCAACTTCCATTGCCTTCATACTAAATTCAAATGCTGAATTCATGATCAATCCTGCTGAAAAACACTAAAGACACCACTCTGAATACTGATGTCCGGTATATCTTCTCAGTTGCTCGATATCGTCCCGCAAATAATCAATAATTCTTTGTTTCAACGGCTCACTTAGAACGGGTCTTTTAACATTTCGTGAAAACGGCCAAAAAACCAGCCAATCGATATAGGAACGAAATGAGTAAGGCAGATTATCAATATTTCTCATGACACTTTTCCGCCTTAAAAATTGTGCCGTTTGGCTCTTTCTCCTCTTGCGGCTTGATTTATGTAGAATATTCACAAACTTGTCATGATAAAAAGAACTGTCTACGTTTAGAAATTCAAACACACACTTTATGACAGCCCGATTGTTATCAATTAAATCCTCAGAACTTACAACTAAAATGTTCTTCTCAGGAAAAACTTTAAGATAATGTTCCAGCTGCATAAAATATTGACTACGACAGATATAACGGTTAGCCTTAAATCTCGAAAGCGCTTTCTCAAGAGATCTGCTTTCCCCGCCATCAGCGACTTTATGAACGTATTGGGAAAGAATTCTTTCGATTGGATCGCGTACCAAATAAATTAACTTGATATCCGGAACCACGGAATGCATCCGTTCCGGCACCCCTTTAAAAAGAGGAAAATTTGTGTAGTTTGGAGACGCTTCTCCCCTGAAAGGCTTTTCACCATTAAAATTTGATTTATACCAATCGAGCCCTTTTCCCCAGTTCCTCTCCTTTACAAAAAAATTGAGTTCTTTTTCCTTCGACATCGAGATCTGCGGATGAAGATTCAAATAATAATGCAGACTCGTTGTTGCGGCTTTCATAGCGCCAATTATAACAAAATCTGGTAAATTCATTTTGCTTCAAATACCGTAACTGAGTCGATAAATAAAAACTTAGCAGCATTGAATGTAAGTTGCGGAAATTGTGGAGAAATTTAGAATAATCAAGAGGCTAAATGGGAAAAACAAAAATTAGCACGGTTTAGGGACATGAATAGCAAAAATAAAAAATGTTGACTATTTGGCAAACATTTCATAAATTGACTGCGTTTAAATTCAACATTACAAGATCCTCGGTAGCTCAATCGGCAGAGCGGGTGGCTGTTAACCACTAGGTTGTAGGTTCGAGTCCTACCCGAGGAGCAAAGCCCAGCAAAATCTGTTGGGCTTTTTTTATTTTGCTGATTCAATATGAAATATTCTCTTTACATCATACATTCGGACCGACTCAATTCATACTATGTTGGAATCTCCCAAAATGTGAATTCACGTATAGAGTCACACAATAGCTCGGCAAAAGGATGGACACGCCGAGGTCGTCCCTGGCAGATTGCCTTCACAAAAGAGTTTGAGAATCGCCAGGAAGCTCATAAATGGGAGCAGTGGATAAAAGCACAAAAAAGCAAAAAACTTATTGAAAAAATAATCACGGGGCAATTTTACTGGGCGCATGAAGACTAAGCGGGTCTGTTATCCCGACACTTCGGGATGTAGGTTCGAGTCCTACCCGAGGAGCCATTCCGGTCAGTAGGCAGAACTCCATCATCTGGAGGCTCTGCCTTTTTTTGTATCGAAAGGTATTGTATATTCAACGGTTATGTTGGGATGTTCGTAGTCGACGCGGTTAACAAAAGTTTTGATAAAGGCTCTTGAATTCTTGTCATATCGAGCCAATCCGTGAAGGCCCTTACTGGGCAGGTCAAAAGATTGGACCCGTAAGGAATGCCCTTTTTAATTCCTCTACCCTTTTGGTCGGTCTTAGATCTTCGGACTATGATGACAATACCACCTTTGTTGAATTCCAGGTCTTCAACATCAAGTGACACCAATTCCGAACGCCGGAAAGCTCCGGCAAATCCAAGAAGCAAAAGCGCTTTATCACGGACTCCAATTAGAGAATCCGGTAATATCGCAATCATCTTTTGCATATCATCGATTAATAGAGGCTTCTTCTGGATTAGAGCCACTCCATTTGTTCTTTGGATTCCTTCCATTGTGCTCTTCACCAGTTGGTCTGAAGTGGGACTATCGTGTCCTTGAGCCTTGTAGAACATATTTATTGCTGAGAGACGTCGCTTAATCGTGCTACACTTTTTCCCTTGTTCAGCCAAATCAGAAATGTAAAGTGCAATCGTTGACGGCTCCGGCGGCAATATGTCCAAGTGATTCGCTTTGCACCAATGTGTGAAATTCTGAACATCACTTTTATAGGCTCGCCTGGTATTCTCCGCTTTTGATTTCTGGATAAAATACTTGGTAGTTTCAACTTTGTCTATAAGGGCGATGTTTTTTGCTGCGATTTTCGTTAGTTGATTCATTTTTGTCACCGCTTTATTAGCTTCATTTTTATGTCCGATAAGGGCGGTTATCGGACATAATTTTCGATTGTAAGAATCATCTCCTTTATCGATAAGACTCTAAATAGAGGCCGTCTGTAGCTGTAAATGTGGGTTCGTAAAAGCAGAGGAAAGACTTGCTGTTGGTGAAAATCTAAGAGTGATTCAAGGCCAAAGGCATCAGCCAAGCCGTGAAAGTTAAAGGGTGGACTGCACTGGTGGGGTTGGTTCTGGCGCATCATGCACCTCCTTCAAAGCAAAAGCCCAGGCTGGTCGAAATACCAAAGGTATTTTTGGGGCCGTTACCGGACACCCACAACCTGGGCTTTTGCTCTTTTTATGCCTTTAAAGACATAAAAAAACCTTTGGTGATTTCGACACTAATAATTTGCTCATTTTTTTGCAAAAAGTCAAGAAAAAATTGACGATGTGATGATTCCTCAGGATTTAAATTGTAGAAATCGGTGAGAAGTTCGGGGGTAAAGTCAGGCTGATGAACTTTCACAAACATAGTTGCTACCATAATAAAAATAAAGATGACAAAAAAACCTTGACAAAAGCTTAATATTTTCCAATATTTATTAGAATGTTTCAGGTGGGTCTCCCCGCTGGAATGCTCTGCGCCACCTGAAACTCTTTTGGCCTTTCACTGAGGAGAGGGCATATGTCTCACAACCTTTTAAAAATCACACCGGGAAAACCAAGTCTCTTGCGGCTTGGTCTGGCAATTACATCCGGCATTACACCCTTTGCACAGAAAAGAGCTCTATATATTGTCGCTTAAGTCATGTATGCCTGCTAGGAGTAGAAATCAGGCTGCCGAAAACAAGGAAATGCAAAAAAGATAAGAGGTAGGAATTTCGTACGAGGAGCTGTTTAGAAGTCAAGTGGACTCTGTGCTTCTTTAATTGTTTGGCTTTTGATTGTATGCGTATACATCATAGTTGTTCTTATATCACTATGCCCCAATAATTCCTGAATAGTACGTATATCATAGTTTGCTTGTACTAAATGGATGGCAAAACGGTGG
>JADFPY010000097.1 GCA_022562085.1 candidate division KSB1 bacterium
GGACAGGGCCTTGATTGGCACACACACGTTCCAGTGTCCGCATCACACGATCAGAGACGCCGGCTTAATCGGCGGTGGGCGCATTCCCAGACCCGGCGAAGTCAGTCTGGCGAACCATGGTGTTCTGTTCTTAGACGAATTGCCGGAATTTAAAAAAAATGTACTTGAAGTCATGCGCCAGCCGTTGGAGGATGGCCGGGTTACTATTTCACGGGCACTGCTTTCCCTCACCTACCCCGCTGAATTCATGCTTGCAGCGGCCATGAATCCCTGCCCGTGTGGTTTTGCAACCGATCCTCACAACGATTGTTCCTGCACGCCGCCCCAAATCCAAAAATATTTATCACGTGTCTCCGGCCCGCTTTTGGATAGAATTGATATCCATATTGAGGTGCCTTCTGTGCAATACAAAGACCTGGCAAGTGAAGTCCCAGGTGAAAGTTCGGCCTCCATACGAGAGCGTGTGATGCAGGCAAGGAAGCTTCAGCAAAAACGGTTTATAGACAAGAAACACCTGTTTTGCAACGCACGAATGGAGTCTAAGGAGATTCGGCAATATTGTAAAATAAATCAGGAAGGACACGAACTTTTGAAAACCGCAATTACCAAGCTGGGTTTATCAGCTCGGGCTTATGACCGGATATTAAAGGTGGCGAGAACAATTGCGGATATTGAGGGCTCCGAAGAAATCAGGCAGGAATTTGTAGGTGAGGCGATTCAGTATCGCAGTTTAGACAGGACTTTGGGGGCAAGTTATTAGGTTGTGGCTACCATGAGTTTGATTCAGCATATCCCCATTCAATGAGTTGGGGGCCGGCATGTTTTTTGAGACGCGCCCTCTTTGGATTTTCAGCTAAAAAGACTCCTCGTTTGCGGCATTATATTCGTATCCGAAATATGACAACAAATGTATTTATCAAAGCTTGTGATGCCTTTTTTAACCGGTTTGATCAACCACAAGTATTAAAGCTGGATAACGCAGCGACATTTATTGGAAGTGCCTCAGGAAAACGTAATTTAAGCAAAGTGATGATTTATCTTTTAAGTCGCCAAATTACACCTGTTTTTGCTGTACCAAGACGCCCTTTCACTCAAGCATCCATCGAAGGAAATAACAGTGTTTTTGCCAGACACTTTTGGAACAGAAGAATTCAACACTCCAGCCGATGTTGACCGTCAGCTTGATTGGTTTAATAACTCTTCTTTAAAATACACCGATTATCAAAAGCCTGACTCTAAAAAAACGGAGTTTGCTCCGAATGTCTATTTCCTAAGACAAATTAAAGAAAGTGAATCCAAACCTGGACAAGGCAGCATTGCCATCCTCAATGAGGAGATACCCTTGCCAGCTGAATGGATTAATTTCTTTGTTGTCAGCTAAATGGAATCTTAAAAATGAAACGTTAACTGTATTCAAAAGAACAAGATAAACAACAGATAACCCTTTATGAAAAATCTTTTCTTATTAACAAGACTAAAAAAAATAAATTTAAACTAACCAGTGCACTTTCATCTTGCATTTGACCAGCGTTAGGAAAAAGCTTTTTCAAGAGTTCAAAAAAAATCACACTCCACTCTGGCGTCTTCTCAACAAACCTGGCGCCACCTTACAATTGCAACAAAGTCCTTTATAAAAACTGCTGAGATGTTTTAAAAAACTTCCGGGTTTATATCTTTGTCAGCCCACGCAGTAAATTCCGTCCAATTTTTATAAATCAATTTATGCCAATCAACCAAGTCCTACAATTTGTCGAGCAACCAGGTCTCTTTTATGTATACCAGTTCGTCGCTTGCGCACGTGATTTAGCAAGCCAGGATGTACCGGAGCGTCCGAGTCCACAAATAAATACCCGCTCTTTCATAATTTTATAGTGCGTTGTTTCCAGATTCAAAGCGGTTAGCTGCAATACCATTCATCTGATTTATTAGGCTGAAGGCCTATTCCATGAGTAGTAGTAAACGGGTTTGCAGAAATTGCAAGTGCTGACAATCAATTCTTTGTTGGGGAAATTGAAGAAACGTTAGGGGGACCAAAATAAAAAATCCCTGCATTTCAGTGTGGGGCAATCAAAGAACCGCGACATGCACGGTGGGCACCGCCTGTACGGTTTTTGCGTCCACTGAATCCCGAAAACTCAGGATGAGGCGTGCAATCGACGTCCAGAGCTAAGCTCCCAATTTAAAGGTATTAGCTCTTTGATTTATGCCACACGGAAATCTACAGGGATTTGAACTGTGTGCAGTTTAGCAAAAATGATAATAAAAGTCAAGGATAAAATTGCAGATCTTTCGCAATTACTTGACTTATTTGCCAAAAGTTACTCCTTCCATTCGTAAGCTAAAAAACAGTTGATTTTCACCACCCAAATTGTTAAGTTAATTTCAAAAATACCCTGTCCACCCCTTCAAATGAAGTCAAAACCGGCTATCTACCAATTTTACTTAATTTCCATTCTTGGGCTCACTATATTATTATCGGCGAGCATTTCAGTTTCTAAAAACGACGAACGCCCAAGGGCTCGTGAAATTGGGATCGAAGTCGGCGTTTTGAAACCTGGCAAGTGGAATGCGATTACTGATGTTCCGGGCGTAAAAGTTGGTCACACCACAGTCATCAGGGGGGACTGTGTTCGCACAGGAGTCACTGCAATTCTTCCTCACCCGGAAAATTTATTTCAAAGAAAAGTACCGGCAGCCATTTTTGTCGGAAATGGATTTGGCAAATTGCTGGGCTCGACCCAAATCGAAGAGCTTGGTAATATTGAAACGCCGATTCTATTAACTAACACTTTAAATGTACCCAGAGTCGCAGATGCACTCATAGACTACATGCTTGGGCTACCCGGGAATGAAGATGTTCGCTCCGTTAATCCGGTCGTTGGCGAAACAAACGATGGCTGGCTCAATGATATTCGCGGCAGGCATGTTTCCAAAAATGATGTTTTTCGTGCGATTCGAACCGCAAAATCCGGAGCAGTTGAAGAAGGGTGTGTTGGCGCCGGGACCGGGACTATCTGTCTTGGTTTTAAAGGAGGCATTGGTACTTCCTCCAGAATTTTGCCAAAATCAATGGGCGGGTTTACCATCGGCGTTCTGGTGCAAAGCAATTATGGCGGTATTTTTGAAATTAATGGTGCGCCGGTTGGTAGAGAGCTTGAAAACTATTTTTATAAAGATAAAATAAAATACGAGGATGGAGATGGTTCCTGCATGATTGTGGTCGCCACCGATGCCCCTCTGTCTTCCAGAAACCTGAAGCGATTGGCCAAACGAGCCTATCTTGCGCTGGCAAAAACCGGCGCGTTTTCCTCAAATGGCAGCGGAGATTATGTTATTGCCTTTTCAAATAATTCGGAGAATTTGATTAAATACAACGACCAAAATTCTACAAAGACCGTTACTCTTTTGAACAACGACAATCTCTCCCCTCTTTTTATGGCCGTGGTTGAGGCAACTCAGGAAGCCCTTTACAATTCTTTGTTGAAAGCAACGACAACCATAGGAAAAAATGGTCGAATAGTTGAGGCTGTGCCAATCGAAAAAATTGTGGACATTTGCAAGAAATACAGCGTATTAAACTTAGGTAAGACATTATCTAAAAATAACCAATAATGAATAAACCCTTTTGGAAAAATCTTTATTATACTTGGAGTCATATTATTAACTCTGGGTTTGTTATTTACCTTTTTTAAACAAATTCCCTTTTTAGGAAAACTGCCGGGAGACATTCTGGTCCAGAAAAAGAATTTCACCTTTTATTTTCCAATCGCAACTTCTGGGCTTTTGAGTATCATTCTATCGTTAGTTTTGTTTTTTCTTAACAAAAAATAGCAACTTAGTTATGCGTAAGAAAAAAGCCTATTCAAAGTTTCTTTTTTTAACGCTATGTTACATGGTAAGCATGACAGGCCATGCCTCCGAGGAGGAAGCCGGGGAAAGATCCACCGTTCATGTCCTAGCCGTTGAAAGCATTATCACCCCTGTTTCCGCTGAGTTCATCATAAGCGCAATCGAAAAAGCGGAAAACGAAGGCGTTCACTGTTTGATTATTGAGCTCGATACGCCGGGTGGTCTATTAGAATCAACCAGGCAAATCACCAAACGCTTTTTGGCCGCAGACATTCCCATTGTTGTCTATGTCTCTCCGCAAGGCTCAAGAGCGGCTTCTGCAGGTGTTTTCATCACTTATGCGGCTCATGTTGCTGCCATGGCGCCGAGCACAAATATTGGCGCGGCTCATCCGGTCAATATTCAAGGCGGTGCAGACACCTCCTCAGTCATGAACGAGAAAGTTACAAACGATGCCGTTGCACAAGTTAAAGCGTTGGCGGAAAAACGCGGACGCAATATTGAGTGGGCAGAAAAGGCAGTTCGTGAAAGCGTCTCGATTACGGAGCAGGAAGCGCTTGATTTAAATGTCATCGATTTCATTTCGCCTTCTGTAGATAGTTTGCTCAGCCAGATGGATGGTATGGAGGTTGAATTAGTTTCAAGAGAGGTTACCCTTAAAACTAAAAACGCCCGAATTGTTTACCATCAAATGAATTTGCGCTACAGGATTCTTGAGAAAATCTCCAATCCAAATGTTGCCTACATTTTAATGATGCTTGGCTTTTACGGGCTATTTTTTGAGCTCTCAAACCCGGGCGCTATCTTCCCAGGTGTCGTTGGCGCGGTCTGTTTGATCTTAGCCTTTTTTGCGCTGCAAGTGCTGCCAATAAATTACGCGGGTCTGCTTTTAATACTTGTCGCCATTGTTTTATTTATTATGGAAGTTAAAATAACCAGTTTCGGATTATTAACCATTGGTGGAATTATTGCTATGCTGTTAGGTTCACTTATGCTCATCGAGCAACCTCCTGATAATTTTGCCCCTGTGCTCTCTATTTCGTTAAGTTTAATCATTACTGTCGTCGCATTAACCGCAGCCTTTTTTATCTTTGCTTTCGGAATGGCGTTCAGAACACACCGTAAAAAAATCACAACGGGAAATGAAGGAATTGTCGGCAAGAGCGGCATGGCCCAAAGTAAAATCTCTCCGGAAGGCAATGTAAAAGTTCACGGTGAAATTTGGAAAGCCACCAGCGATGCTCTCATCAAAAAGGGTGAAAAAGTGCGGATTGTATCTGTAGAAGGTCTGGTTTTGAAAGTTGAGAAAGCAAAATAAAAGTTTCATATTGGACACAGAGCTCACGAAGAAGCACAAAGTGACACAGAAGCGAAAAGCTTTAATTTTCATTTTTATTTTAGTCTTTTGAAAACCAAAAAAAGCATCAGTGTTCTTTGTGTAATCTTTGAGGACTCTATGCCTAATTTTTTTCTAAATTATTTAGCAAGGAGGGAAAAATGCCGTATGTCGGATTATTGATTGTAGTCATAGTAATGCTTTTAGCAAGCGCCATTAGAGTGCTAAGAGAGTATGAGCGAGGTGTTATTTTTCGTTTGGGCCGGCTGATGGGTTCAAAGGGACCGGGGTTGATTTTCCTTATCCCATTGATTGATCGCATGGTTAAAGTGAGTTTGCGAACCGTTGCTATGGATATCCCGCCTCAGGATGTCATTACAAAAGACAATGTTTCGGTGAAAGTAAACGCAGTTTTATATTTCAGGGTTATGGACCCATCAAAGGCGATTACGGAGGTTGAGGATTATCTTTATGCGACTTCGCAATTGGCACAGACCACCCTCAGAAGTGTTATGGGCGGCGCTGAACTGGATGAGATGCTGGCAGAAAGAGAGAAAATCAACTCAAGCTTACAGGAGATCATCGACAATCACAGCGAGCCCTGGGGCATTAAGGTGAGTTTGGTTGAAATTAAGCACGTTGATTTACCGCAAGAAATGCAGCGGGCCATCGCAAAACAAGCTGAAGCAGAGCGAGAGAGACGAGCAAAAATTATTCATGCTGAAGGAGAGTTTCAAGCATCAACGAAATTGCGTGACGCCGCCGAGGTGATTAGCGCTTTTCCTGAAGCGCTGCAATTGCGGTTTTTACAAACTCTAACTGAGGTTGCTGCGGAAAACAACTCAACGATTATATTTCCGCTCCCTCTTGATTTGTTTAAGCATTTTATGCAGGATAAAAAATAAAGTAGCGGTACTCACCGGAGTTCTGGCTTACTCTCCTGAAGTGTGGCCTCCCGAAGTGAGGCCGCTTCGGCTACGATTATCTTTTCAATGTCCATTGGTCAACTTTCTATTCGGAATCAAACCAATTTCGAAATCAGTGCACTTACCACGCTTCACTCTCACATTCTTAATGGTTTTGGGGAAATACCCCTGGCTGTGAATTTCTAAAGTGAATTCCCCCGGGGTTAAAAGCCGGTGAAAACCGCCAAACTCCTTATCCGTCATTCTTGGCTTGACGTAATCCGCTGAAAGTTCTTTAACCTTGATTTCCGCTAAAAGCGGTTTCTTCGTATAGGTGTCAAAAACGTGTCCCTTAATTCCGGTTTCAAGCACCCGATCAAATAGATAAAAAGCGCCCTTGAGATTTTCTTTTATAATAAACGGTACACTTTCTTCCGCGGGGAAATATTGGGTGCCAACCTCAATGATGTAATCGATCACATGCTGCTCGGCGTACATCCAAATAGAGCTTTGCCCGACCCGGCCATTTAGCGGCAAAACCGAATACTGCCCTCGTCCGGATTCTCTTTTTATCCTCGAGGCCATCTCACCGGCAATTTCTACAATCAAGTCTAAATCAGGCGGCCGTTTAAAATTACCCCATGGGAAGAGAATCGACTCACCATAGCTGTGGTAGGAAATACCGATAGCAAAATTTTCCCGGCGCGCCAAATTCATGATCGCCAGAGTTTCATTTTCCGAAAAAGGAGTTTCACCGCGATAGAACCAACTGCCCGGTTTGCCATCTCCACCCTCTTGCCAATTGTACCCGTAATTGCGATTTAAATCGACGCCGTCATACAACGGGTTAAACACGCCGTCGCCATCGTTGTCTCTGAGATTTTTTCGCCACCAGGGGAATCGCAAATCGTTTTCGAAAATATATTTGTAACCGTCCGGATTTACAACCGGCACCAGCCAAATCTCGATTGAATCAACCCAATTCTTAATTTGCGGGTCAGTTTTATATTTCTCACACAAAGTTTTAGCCAATTCCAAACAGATGTTAGCGCCGATCGGCTCGCGGGCGTGGTGAACACCCTCAAACAGAATTCTCGGCTCATCTTCTCTTTTTTGGACGTTATCAGAAACCTTGATAGCCCAAATCGGCTGGCCCATACCTGCGGTTCGGCCAATTTTCTCAACGTGAAGTAAGTCGGGATATTTGAGTTGTAATTGGAAGAGATCGTGTTCGATTTGGTCGATTGGTTTATAAGAACGGGGTAAATTTGGATTTCTTCTTTTGGACTCCGGCTTTTTGCCGCTCGCTGCAGCCAGCAGAATATACCCGGAAAGGAGGGCTAAGAGGCTAAAAAAATACTTTCTCTGAGTTAGCGGTGCGCGTCGTTTCATCATAACTCCATCTGCTGAAGTGGTTTCAAGGAATGCGATTATCTAAGTAATACTTTAAACACAATCGCATGCAGAAAAAATCCGAAAGGATTTGTTAAAGTGCCCGCAAGAACTCGACCGAGTAGTTTGCGAGGTCTGCAAGTGGCACCCAATAAACTCCGAGCAAAATTGTGGGAACAACCAATGTAGCAAGCAGGACAACATAATAAGGGGAAACAGCTAAGGAAGCGGGTTCCTTTTCATCCTGTTTATCAAAACACATAGCTTTCAAAATACGGGCATAATAATAAAGTGAAATTACACTATTGATAAAGCCGACGACTGCCAGCCAGTAAAAACCTGGGCCTCCCTTAATCAAGGCAGCGAACAGATAAAATTTGCCGATGAACCCTGCCGTGGGCGGCATTCCTGCGAGCGAAAACAAAAACACGCCCATAGCTATCGCCGGAACCGGCGCTCTCCAAATCAGTCCTTTGTAGTCGTCGATGCTTTCACTACCAACCAGGTCTTGAAATACAATGACAATCAAAAAAGCGCCGATATTCATCAGATAATAAACAACCAAATAAAATATGGTCGCATAGACACCTTGATCGGAAAGTAAAACAACTCCCATCAACGCATATCCGGCATGGGCAATACTTGAATAAGCCAAAAGGCGCTTGATGTTTTTCTGAACGATTGCTACCAGATTTCCCAAAGTCATGGTAGCGGCCGCGACCACTGCGAGCAACTGCGACCAATTGACTCCGGCAATCGCTGACCATTCACCGTTTGTTCCCTCAGTAGCTAAGGCAACATTAAAAAAACGAATCAACAAAGCAAATCCGGCTGCCTTTGGCCCTACTGAGAAAAATGCTGTAATCGGGGTTGGCGCTCCCTCGTAGACATCCGGTGCCCAAAAGTGGAATGGAACCGCCGCAAGTTTATAACCAAAGCCCGCAAGCATCAAAATAACCGAGGTGAGCAGGGCAAGGCTATTGGGTGTGGAAGCAGCGAGCTTAGTGCCAATTTCGTAGATGTCTAAAGTGCCGGTAAGTCCATATAGAATGGAAATGCCGTACAACATGAGTCCCGAAGAAAATGCACCGTAAATTGCATACTTTAAGCCGGCTTCACTTGAGCGGCGACGTGTCTTTAGGTAGGTCGCCAAAATGAACGATGTAACGCTAACAAACTCGATTGAGATAAAAATCGTGATCAGGTTAGTTGCGGAAGCCATTAAAAACAGGCCCAGCGTAAGCGCGATCATTAAAGTAAAATATTCGCCAACAGGGCGTCCTGAAAGCTCAATTGAGCCGATAGAAAGCAAAACCACAAACACAGCAGAAACTAAAAACAAAAGCTTGAAATAAAGTGAAAAAGGATCGACAACAAGCATGTCGTTGAAAATCGACCGGCTGCCAAGATCGTACTGATTCATGACTGCTACAAATGCGATGACCAGACCGCCCAATGCCAGCAACGATGTCCAGGGCGAGTTTTCTTTTTTCAAGAGCAGGTCTGTAATGATCAGAACCACGATCATGCCAGTTAAAATAAGCTCGGGCACAAAGTAGCTCAGACTGTTGATATTATTTTGTATGATTTCGGAAGGATTCATATCTTATTGCAGTCCCCACAAAATCGGATCGGCTGCTTTAACCACCTCTACCAATTCGTTTAAAGAAGTTTTAATCAAATTTAAAAGCGGCGCCGGATAAATACCCAGAAATATAATGACGATTCCCAATGGAACCAGGGTAAACAGCTCTCTCCCATTAAGATCTGGCAAATCTTTATATTTTGGATTAAGCTCACCCAGGAACATCCTTTGAAAGGTCCACAGGAAATAGCCCGCAGTCAATACGATTCCTATTATTGAAATGATTGTAATCGCTTTCAGATTAAACATTTCTGAGCCAAAAGCACCGAGGAAAGAAAATACTTCGCTCATAAAACTGGAAAGCCCGGGAAGACCCAGCCCTGCAAAGAAAGCCAAACTCATCGCCGCAGCATAAATCGGCATGCGAACGGCAAGTCCACCGAAGTCATCAATGTTGCGGTGGTGTGCCCGGTCATAAATTACACCAACCAAAAGGAATAGCATCGCAGTTCCGGTACCGTGATTGAACATTTGCATGACCGCACCATTCATGCCTAAAGAAGTGAGTCCGGACATACCGAGCAGGACAATTCCCATGTGGCTGATACTCGAATAAGCCACAAGCTTCTTCAAATCTGTCTGTGCCATGGCGCAGAAGGCTCCGTAAATAATGTTGATCACTCCCAGAATAGCCATGCCGTAAGCAAAATACTCCCACTTCATGGCATCGGGCAGCATTGGGAAACTAATTCGCAACATGCCGTAGGTTCCCATTTTCAAGAGCACACCAGCTAAGATGACGCTGACCGCGGTCGGTGCTTCCACGTGAGCATCCGGCAGCCAGGTGTGAAATGGAAAGAGCGGCACTTTAATAGCAAAGCCGATAAACAGAGCCGCGTACAACCACAGGCGAATATCGAAATTATTGAGCACCCCGCTGTGGTTTGACTGATCCATAATGTACAGCATATTAAACGTGTGGCCGCCGGTAACCGGATCTGTGACATTAAAATATAAAACCAGCATCGCCAACAGCATTAACACGCTACCAAAAAGGGTATAGAGGAAAAATTTGATTGCCGCGTAAGGACCCCCTCGAACCATACCATCGGCATCAACGCGCGACGGACTGCCCCAAATTCCGATGAGAAAGTACATTGGCAGCAGCATGACTTCCCAGAAGATGTAAAACAGGAAGAAATCGAGCGAGCAAAAGACGCCCATCATGCCGGTGTCCAAAAGCAGAAACATCGCGAAGTAGCCTTTGACGCCCTTATTGATTCCCCATGAAGCGAAAATGCAAATAAAAGATAGAAAGGCGGTCAAAAGCACCATCGACACGCTCAGGCCATCAATGCCCATAAAATATTCGATATTAAACGAGGGAATCCATTTATATTGCTCCCTGAATTGCATGCTGCTTGTGTCCGAATCGAAATTCATATAAATCCAAACTGCGAGCAGCACTTGCAAGCCGGTGGATACCGCAGCTAAAATTCGAATGAGTGTTTTGTTGCCTTTCGGAACCAATAAAATGAGCAGAACGCCAACCATTGGGAGAAATGTGATCAGAGTCAAGACATTATTCATTTATTCAATCCTCTACTTTATCATCCTAAAATTGCTGAAAGATTAAAACAAGCACTACCGCACCTAAAGCTATCAGAATATAATTTTGTACACGACCCGTTTGAACCATCCTCAACTGTGCGCCGAAGAATGTAACTATTTTTCCCACCAAATTAACCATGCCATCGACTATCTTTAAATCAAAACGACCGTTGCCAAATGCAAAGCTTACCGTGATCCTCGCAACTCCGTTCACAAAGCCATCGATGACTTTCATATCAAAAAGGGATGAAATTTTACTGATGAGAAGCGTCCCTGCAATCACGGTAGCGCCATAAAATTCATCAAAGTAGTATTTATTCCAGAGTAAAGTATAAATCGGCTTAAGCCTCCTCCCCCATGCCTCGGCGGAAATTTTCTTCCAGTGGTATACCAGAGTAGAAAGCAAAATTCCCAACCCGGCAATTGCAATCGAGGAAAACATCGCAATATTGTGGGCGGTGTGTGTTACATCTGCATGCCCCCCTCCTGTTTCAACTATTTGAGAACCCCTGCTTGCAAAAGAGGAAAGTTCCGGTTTTGCAAGCAAGTGCTCCAACCAACCCCACCAAATCGTACCAATTGCAAATACTGCGAGAACGCAAAGCGGAATGGTCATCACCAGGGGAGATTCGTGCGCGTGATCGAATTTTTCTTTATCACGCGGTTCACCTGCAAAGGTGAGATAAACTGCTCTAAGCATATAAAAAGCCGTCATACCCGCAGCAATGAGCGTCACCGCAAAAATCACCATATGGCTTGGATGCAGCATGCCGAATTCGAGTGCAGACGCTAAAATGAGGTCTTTACTCCAAAAACCGGAAAGCGGCGGCACTCCTGAAATAGCGAGCGTACCAATTAAAAAAGTCCAGAAAGTGATGGGCATTTTCTTGCGCAGTCCGCCCATATCATCCATCTCCTGTGAGTGGACCGCATGAATCACACTACCGGAACCGAGAAAAAGCAGCGCCTTGAAAAAGGCGTGGGTGGTAAGATGGAAAAGGCCTGCGGTATACCCTCCGGTACCGAGGCCAACCATCATGAATCCGAGCTGGCTAACTGTTGAGTAAGCCAGCACGCGTTTGATATCTTTTTGAACGATGGCAATTGTAGCCGCCATAAACGCCGTAATCGTACCAATGTAAGCAATGACCAGTAAGGCATCGGCGGTATAGATCACGAAAGTTCGACCGACCATGTAAACGCCGGCCGCTACCATTGTGGCGGCGTGAATCAAGGCGCTGACCGGAGTCGGACCTTCCATCGCGTCCGGCAGCCAGACGTGAAGTGGAAACTGGGCCGATTTACCAACCGCGCCCATGAAAATCAAAATGCCTGCGGCGGTCAATAATCCGCCAGACAATTTACCGTCCGCGATCCCCGTAAAAACTTCCTCAAAATTGAAAACGCCTAAGGTGGTAAAAATAATAAGAATTCCGGCGAACATGGCGACATCGCCGATGCGGTTGGTGATAAAGGCTTTCTTCGCGGCATTGGCAGCCGAATTCTTTTCAAACCAGAAACCGATGAGCAAATACGAGCTCAGTCCGACCAACTCCCAGAAAATGTAAATCCCAAAAAAGCCATCGACTAAAATCAGGCCGAGCATGGAAAACGAAAAAATCGATAAATAGGCAAAGTAGCGGCTGTAACGCGGGTCGCCTTGCATGTAACCGATGGAATACAAATGAATCAGCGAGCTTATAAACGTCACCACAATCAGCATGATCGCAGTCAAGTTATCGATATGAATTCCAAAGGCGACATTCACCGGACCAAAATTGATCCACTCCCAACTCTGGGTGATCTTAAAATTTGCATCGTAAGTGGATATCGCTTGAATCAGAATCGGAACGGCCAAAAAGAAGGCCAGGAACATGGCGCCGGTCGATAGCCAATCGCCTTTTCTCGGCAGCCTTTTACCGACAAAGATCTGGATAACAAAAGCTATTAAGGGAAGAAGTAAGATAAGTATGGCGTTGGTTATCATAAATTATCCCGCTAAGGAATCCGCTTCTTCAAGATTGATTGAGCGCAAGTGCTCGTAAAGATTTAAAACAATCGCCAGTGCAACTGCCGCTGAAGCCGCAGCCGTAACAATCACAAATATCGCGAAGACTTGACCATCCAAATCGGTATCGATAAAGCGTGCAAATGCGACGAAATTAATGTTTGCGGCGTTTAAAATTAATTCAATGCCCATGAGCACGGTTACGGCATTTTTCTTGGTAATCACGGCCAGCAAACCAAGGGAAAATAAAGCCGCACTTAAAACCAAATAATGTTCTAAACCGACCGTCATGTACCCTTCCTCGCAATAAAAGCAGCGCCGACTAGGGCCACCAGTAGAAACACTGAGACAATTTCAAATGGAATAAGAAATTCTTTCATCAACAGATGGCCTATCTTTTCCGCAGTAGGATTGAAATCACTTTTTGGAATGATCTCCCACGAAGTCTTACTTATCACCCGAAACAAGATCACAAAAACCCCGGCGACAGCCAAAATCGCTGGCACAAGCTGCAAGGTTCCCGTGCGCATGTCAACGCTGGTGATGCGCTGAGTCAACATCACACCAAACAGCAGCAGAATCAAAATGCCGCCGACATAAACCAGGATTTGCACAACTGCTAAAAAATCAGCCGCCAACAAAACATAAATGCCCGCTACCCCAAACAAAGAAAACAACAGTCCAACTGCAGAGTGGATAATATTTTTAGAAACAACCATCAACGCCGCAGAGGCTAAGGTGAAGGCAGCAAAAGCATAAAAAATTATATCGAATAGATTCATAGATTCATAGTCAACTTAAATATTTAGCCACAGATTCACACGGATTAAACACAGATTTTTTAATAAATGAAGCGCTTGAATTCAACTTTCTCTTTTCCAAAACCTGTTCCTGACAGGTTCAGGAATTGACGAGCATCCCTACTTTGATTCCTGTTGCTTTTAATTCATTGAGTAGTTGCGGTTCGTCTTTGAGGTTATAGTCTTTTGCAATTTTAAGTTCCACGATTACTTTGTCATCCACAAGCAAGTCCGCTTCATATTCACCTA
>JADFPY010000098.1 GCA_022562085.1 candidate division KSB1 bacterium
GGATTTTTAATCAGCCACATACACATCGCATCGATATTCGTTTCCCACAGGTCGATATCAGGATAATTTTTCGCAACCTCTCGCGCCGTTCGCAATATCAAACCACTGGTTTCCCGCAGCACATTCGGTTTCTCAACAATGGTGACTGTTTTACAGCCGTGCTTTTTAGCATACTCAAATGCCTGAGTCACGATGCTCCGCGAAGCCTGGCGTGTGTTAATCCGTAAGCTGACCGCAATATCATCCAGACTTACGTTCGCAAAGCGTTTCATTTTGGGGGCATGCTCAAGAAGCGTTTGCATCACTGCTTCCGGCAATGGATGAAATTCCACCCCGACGTACAAATCTTCAGTGTTCTCTCTAAATACGACCAAATCGATGTCGTCACGATAATTCAGGGGATTACCGGGGTAAGCCTTGCAGGGACGCAGATTGGTGTGCAAATTAAACTCTTGACGCAGCCGAACGATTGGACTTGAGTAAATCAACCCTTTACCTTGCAACTCCGGTATAAGCTCTGATTGAGCCTCCTCTTTAGGCATTGAAGTAATCGCCCCAAACAAGCAAGTATCCGTACTTTTTAATAAATCGATAGTTCGATCCGGCAATGGATTGCCTTCGGTTTTCCAGAATTCCCAACCAATGTCGCCGTGAATGTATTCAGCATCGAGTTTCAGCGCGTCCAAAACGATTCGCGCCGCTTCCATGACGTCGTTGCCGACTCCGTCTCCGGGTAGCCAGGCTATTTTGTATTTTGCCATTGTTCTTTTTTTACACTTTCTTCAGTAATTGATTGAATTCATCTATATCCAACCCAGCATCTCGGATAATTGCTCGCTGAGTTCCTTTTGGAAGTTCTTTTTTACCATGACAAGGGACAACGACAATTCTTTGGCCGTTATCCATAATTGCATGACTCCCTTTCCATCTTTCAACTTGAAAACCCACTTTCTGCAAAACCTTGACTACCTCCGTTCCATTCGAGGGAATCATCTTACTCATATTTCAACTTCAACTGACTCGCCCGTCTTTCGGTATTCACTCATCCGACTTTTTAGAACTTCCAAATATCCTTCAATAGCTTCTTTAATATTTGTAATCGTTTCTTCGCGATTCTCGCCCCATGAATGACAACCCGGCAGTGATGGAACGTGAGCAGAAAATCGTCCATCTTCTTCGTTTTCTAAAATAATTTCATACTTCATTACTAACTCCTAATCATCAAAATTTTCATTAATGATATTTAACCAAATCAAAATCGATAAAATCCGCGTGATTCAAAATAATCGCTTCGGGCGAACGTCCGAACTTGTCTCCTTCATGCGAATGAACTGCAATTAAATGCATGACCTCGTCCGGGATATTGTATTTGAAGCAAAGACCCACTCCACTAAACGGATGCCTCAGGTATTTGCCATGCTTACTTTTAACCACTTTGCCGTTTTCTTTATCGTATTCCATGAGTTTTCCAACATCACAAAGCAGGGCGCCTGCAACCAGAATATCACGATTAATCGGTGTTTTACGGTCACCGTAGGCCTCAGTCAAAACCTCATCACATGCTACACACATCTTACAAACTGTCCGCACGTGCTCTAAAAACATGACTTTAACATTGTCGATTAAAAGAGTGAAGGGAATGCCCAATAATTCTTCCGCTGTCCAGTTGCGGTAATTCACCGCTTCTTCCCAAACGGAAATTGTGTTTTCGCGCAGCTCTTTATCTTCGATCAGGTTGAATTCCGGCATGTTTTCAATGAGTTCTTCTCTCGTCATCTACAAGCTCCTGTCCTCTGGCCCGTTATATTCATGATCTTCGGGATTGATTTTTCGCATCGGTTTCTGGGTAGTCTGCTCTTCAAAAATGTGAGCGACCAAACCGGGAACCCGCGACATCATAAAAAAGGCGTTGGCGAGACGCGGAGAAAAATCGAGTTCGCACAAGACAGCGGCTATCGCACCGTCAACGTTAATGGGCAACTTTCGTCCCATTTGTTTTCCAAGCTCGGATTCAACTGTAGTAGCAATTTTAATAAACTTGTCGGCAATTTTCAAGTCATTTGCCAACTTAAATAATTTCTTGCTTCGCGGATCTTCGGTGTGCAGCCGATGTCCAAAGCCGGAAATTCGTCTTCTTATTTCTATATATTCGGCCACAAGCTCCTCGCAAGCCTCGGCCACGGAAATTTCTCTTGCTTTAATTTTATCCTGAACTTGCAAAAGTGCACCCATGCAGTCTTCGATGGCCCCCCCGTGAAATTTCGAAATTGCCAGAATCCCGCTGGCAACAGCCGCATTCAAAGGAGCCCCGCTGGAGGCGACGATCATACTCGCGATTGTCGATGGTGGTGTGACCCCATGATCGATCGACGATACCAAAATGGCGTCAATTATTTTACCAACATCTTTCGACGGCAATTCACCCTTTAAGGCCAAATAAACAGACTGTCCAAAAGAGACACTGCCCATCAGCTCATCGATGCGATAGCCCCGCAAACGAACTTCATTGGGCTTGACTTTCGTAATCGCCGTTTTCCAACTTGATTTGCTCATCTTCGTCCTAATTTAAAGTTTGCAGTACTTCCTTCGTTACTTTTGGAATATCATCAAAGTTTTCAACCATGTGCGCCCCCACATCTTTGAGCCGCTTTACTTTACTTTCATGGGTTCCTCTATTCCCTTCCACAATGGCACCTGCATGCGAAAATCTCGTTCCGGATTTTGCAGCAGCGCCACCGATAAAAGCGATCAGCGGCTTGGTAAATTCTCCATTTTCAATTAAGTCAGCGACTTGCTCTTCCTGCGAGGTGCCGATTTCACCAAACAGGACCACAGCCTCGGTTTCGGGATCGTCTTGAAATCTCTTCACGATTTCCGGGTGCGGCATGCCGACAATGACGTCCCCCCCGACGTGAACAATTGAGCTTAGCCCAACGCCGCTTTTACTTAAATAATAGCCAATAGATGAAGTGATCCCGCCACTTCGGGAAGTGACGCCGACGTTGCCTTTTTTAAACCACTGTTTCGCGGTTTGCGCCCGACCGCCCATCATTCCCAAGACACCTTTGTCAACGCTGAGCATACCCAGAGTATTTGGGCCTAAAAATTGTGCACCCGCTTCTTTAGCAGCGTGAGCGATTTCTAACACGTCATAAATAGGGACACGATCAGGGACCAGCACAAGCAGTTTAATTCCAGCAGCAATAGCTTCTAGCGCAGCATTTTTTACCAAAGGCGCCGGCACAAAAATTACCGACGTGTTGATCTCAGAAACATTCTCCCTGGCCTCCAGAACGGTGTCATAAACCGGAACGTCCAAAACAGTCTGGTTTCCTTTGCCGGGTGTACAACCGGCAACTACTTTTGTGCCGTATTCCATCATCAGCTTCGTGCGGGCCATGCCTTCGCGGCCGGTGATGCCTTGCACCAGGACGCGGGAATTTTCATCAACTAAAATAGACATCAAGCAACCTTTTTCCGATATTCTTCTAATCCGGCGATTGGCAAATCGATATAAGCGCCTTTATTGCCATGAAAGATACACTCGATTTCGCAGGCCAAACATTCGATGCATTTACCGGCCTTTGCCTCGTCTTTCGATATGGCCAGAACTGGCACATTATTCTCTAGTTTTAGGATTTCAGGAACACATTTTTCAATGCAAATTTTGCTTTCACAATCCACACATGCGGCGTGATCGTAAGTGATGCTTCCGGTGATCGTTTCAAAGGTGTAGGGCTTTTCGGCAATGGGCTTGGTAAATTGCTTTTCCGGTTTACCATTTCCTTTGTGACTGTCAACCAACTCTTTCAGCCTTTCGGCACAAGAAAACGCAGAGTCGTCTTTTTTAAACCCCTCAACTGGTGCCGGCAAATCTTTTGTATAATTTTCCAGAATATCGATGGCAAGATCCTCGGAGTTCCCGCCAAGCCGAATAACCGCCGGAATCGACAAGTTCTCTTCCCGAAAGGCTTTGACCAAACCTCTGGCCGAGTGATACTGCTCCTGACTGGCTACACCGGATCCCGAACCGAAGTAAGCATCGATATTCTTTTGCGACAAAATGATTTTAGCGGCGCGGTAAACTTTCGAAGCGGGTGGATTGCCGCTGGTATCAGTGAAATTGGCCAATTTAAATCCCTGTGCCACGACGGCGTCCATGGACATCATCGAGCCGCCGCCGCCGGCACCATGAAAGCCGATGTACCCTTCACCTTTTTGAAAGCCTTCTGCCATTTGAATGAAATAAAACGTGCCGCGGTAATCGTTTTTTTCAACATCGTAAGCAATTTTATCCAATTCAGAAGGCGGCCGGTTCAACTCTCTGGCGATATCGATATCGAGCTCCGGATGGCGGAAAACGGCATAGTCATCGACGGCAATCCGGCAATCCGCGGCCATGACCTGACCTTCTTCGGTCAAAACCAACGGATTAATTTCAGCGGAACGGGCTTCATATTTTTTAGCAACGTTCCACAACTTGACCAGCACATCTGCAAGCTGCATCTGCAGTCGGCCTGAAATTCCGGTTTTGCGAATTAAGTCGCGCGCCTGAAAATCTTTCAGACCGCTGATGACATCGATCTTTAGTTTACCAACTTTTTCAGGATGCTCTGCAGCGATTTCTTCAATGCCCGTTCCACCAATCGAGCTAAAAATCACCACCGGACATTTAGCGGCATCGTCGATGATAATTCCGGCATAAAATTCCTGCTTAATTTTGATCTGCTCTTCGACCAGAACCTGAGTCACTTCAAAGTCGTTCACCTTGAGTCCAAATATTTTTTCCGCAGCCACTTGCGCTTCATCCGGGTTTTCGGCGAATTGAATTCCGCCCAACCCGGCGCGCCCGGTTGCCCAGATCTGTGCTTTGATTACGACCGGAGAAGCGATTTCTTGAGCTGCTTTAAAAACCTCCTCAGGACTCGATGCTAAAATACCTTTTGGAATCGGTATTTTAAATTCGCGCAGGAGTTCTTTGCCTTTATGTTCGTGTAGTCTTGCCATAGCTTTCAGAAAACTTTACTAAGACACTCTCCTTCCTCATCGTACCAAATTCTTATTTTCTTTGCCATAATATCTCACCTCAGATAATCCACCTGGCTACTCGTTCTTCCTGCCACTGCGCGTGTTCGAAGCCCGGCGCGTTAAAATCGCGGCGAGCGGTTCATCGCCAGCCACGACCCTGATGTTAGGCGTCTTGATATATACAAGCATCTAGGATACCAAGCACTTCAACCAAGATGTTACTTGGTGCTTTTTCAATAAGTTTAATTTGACGACTCTTGTAGTCAATTGATTTCACTTGTTCAACCATCACATAACCTGTTAAAGATGATTCTCTCGGAATTGCAACATGAAAGGGAATATTACGATTTGTGTTAGTGATGGGACATACAATAGTAAGACCTGTAGCCCCGTTAAATAGTTTGTTGCTGACAACTAATGCTGGACGTCGGCCTTTTTGTTCATGTCCGGATTGCGGATCAAATGTCACGATTACAAAATCTCCTTTTTCCGGGATATACCGAGGCATCTACCAAATCTCCCGTCCCATAGGAGCACCCCAATTTTCCTCTTTTGGTTTATAATCCTTTGGCATCTTACTGACCAAATCTCTTATATTATATCTTCCACGTATTTTATTCGTGGATTCTACAATAATTTTTCCTTCTTGAACCGTGATATCAACTTCTTCTCCAACATTAATATGAGAATTTTCAAGAAGGTTTTTGGGAATTCTTATTCCCTGACTGTTTCCCCATTTTTGAACTTTGGATAACATAATTATCTCTCTTTGCTTAGAATTAATCGGTATATACAAGTATATACATCAACATTTAAAATTGCAAGCTCATTTTCATGTATTTTTGGTGATAGTACTCTACCTGCAGAAGCGAGGCCATTTAAAGGATATACAGAAAGCGGCTTGCATAATCCTAATCTGCCTAACCATTTTATTATTCTTCCCCAAGAGCTTCCAAATCTGACATATCCTTTTTTCTTCCTGTCGCCCGTTTGTTTAAAATGAACTCGTCACGTCCGATGTATTGTCGATAGACGACACCCATGCCGCCTTCGCCGAGCTTTTCGAGGATTTTGTAGTGTGAGATTGTCTTACCAATCACAATATTTTCACCATCTATTCGGTATTGTCAATTCTAATATTGAACCAGCCCGCGGTATAACGTCGCCAATCAGCCTCGCAGCTTTTTTGCGTCGGCTGAATTGGCATCGTTAGGTTACCCACAAAGAAACCTTCATATGGATGATTTGGCCTGCGTCCTGAATCTTACTTGGCGGTAACCTCCTTCTGTGGCATGCTTGCAAGCACTGAGGCTACGTTTATAGTCCAGAGATCGGTATTCCCTTCATTGAGGCTGTAGACGATTGAATTTGCATCAGGGGACCACCAGATCGCCGACTCATCACCGGCACTCGTGGTCATCCGAGTGGCCTCTCCGCCTCCGGCTGGCATAACATAAACTTCGTAGTTGCCCTCTTTGTTTGAGAGAAACGCAATTTTGTTGCCATCTGGTGACCATCTCGCCCCAACTTCCCAAGTCGGATCATCGGTTAATCGAGTGGCCTGGCCCCCAGCAATCTCCATCACATAGAGATCAAAACTTTTGCCATCATGACCGTTAAATGCAACGGACATGCCATCTGGCGCGTACACAGCACCCGCTTCATAATTCATTTTCGTTAACTGCTTTGGGGCTCCTCCATCAGCAGGAACCATCCAAAGGTGCGCCTGCCCATCCGCCGTGCTCGAAGAAGCGTAAATGATAGCAGTTCCGTCGGCACTAAAGTTTGGACCAAAACAAGCTCCCTGTGTAGTCAATCTTTTTGCTGTTCCACCCGCGGCTGAGATGGTCCAGATGTCCCCTGTACTATTTTCGCGATCCGAAACAAAAGCGATAGTCTGACCATCCGGCGACCACTCCAAACCGAAATCATTGGCTTTGTCGTGGGTAAGCTGCCTTTCATCGCCACCGGAAACTGGAATCACCCAGATGTCGTTATCACCCCTGCGGTCAGAAACATAGGCGATTAATTTGCCGTCCGGAGAGCAGCGTGGGGAAAAATCATCGCCTTGATCTGATGTAAGTCGTACTACTTCACCACCGCCAGCAGGAACGAGGAAGATATCGCTGTTCCCATTTCTGTCGGATGTAAAGGTTATTTGGTTGCCGTCAGGTAAGAACTCAGGGGCGAATTCGTTCCTATCTCCAGTCGTGATCTGCTTGCTTGGGCCACCTTGCGCTGGAACGGTCCAAATATGAGTCTTATTCTCATTATAAGAGAAGGCAATAGCTTGCCCATCTGGAGACCATGTCACCGAACCCTCGGTGCCCTGGTCATCTGTCAACTGAACGGCCGCACCTCCAGTTGCCGGGACCGCCCACATGTCTGTCTTGCCCCCCCGATCAGAGAGAAACGCAATCCGCCTGCCGTCTGGTGACCATTGCGGTGAAAAATCATCGCCTTGATCTGTTGTTAACTGTTTGGGCTCACCACCAGTGGCAGAGACGACCCAAATATCGTTGTTGCCAGTCCGATCTGACTGGAAAGCAATCTGTGATCCGTCAGGTGACCACCGAGCATTACCATCATCCCCTTCGTCTGACGTGATTTGGGTTGATTCACCTATTGAAGTTGGAATTGTCCAGATGCTTTGTTTCCCACCTCGACTGGATTGAAAAGCGATCTTTTGTCCATCAGGCGACCATCGCGGTGAAAAATCGTCCGCTTTATTCGTAGTGATCTGAGTTTCTTCACCTCCATCTGCTGCCATGATCCAGATGTTAAAATCGCCACCCTTATTACTGTGAAAGGCGATTTTGCTGCCATCAGGCGACCAGGTTGGATCCATTTCCAGTCCCGGATCGGTCGTAAGCCGAGTGGGTTCTCCTCCGGTGGATGAAACCACCCAAATATCTGGCGGCGCCTCTTTATCTGAGGCATAGACTATTTTGCCGCCGTCTGGAGACCACCTAACCCAAGCCAGCCAATTTTGCTCCGGAGTCAGCTGCGTGGCCTGAGCGCCATCCGAAGTTACTTTCCAGATCGCCTGGGACCCTGACCGGTCGGAGATAAAAGCAACTTGGCTCCCGTCAGGTGAATAGCGCACTGTTCCGTCATTGCTCGGGCCACTTGTAATTTGTGCACGCTTCGAAGATTCCTGTTTGCATCCGATACTAAGGAGCAGAAAACATCCTACGAGTAGAACAAAAACTTTGGTTGACATGAGATTATCCTCCTCTAGTTAATTGTTTGTTTTAATTGTTTTATAGAATCAAAATTGGGAATTCTAATCGAATTAATCAGTGGCATCTTCCTCGGAAAGCGCATGACTGGTGGCGGCCGAAGACATATTAGAGCCCGATTATTTCTCCCAACATTAGTTGCCACCCAATATAATCCTAGTGATTAAAAAGTACGATCGAACCCTGGTCGACAATCAGGGCAAATGCAAGATGGTCGCACTCACCGCGGCTACCAGAAAATTACTCTGTATTATGAACACCATGCTAAAAAATAATCAACATTGGCCGCCTAAATGAACAGAAACAGCTTGACTTTCAAGACAGTCGCTACTTTGACTCACTATAAAACGCCTGGAAAGCCCGATATAGTTGCCAGAGATCGATTTTGGAAGAAAGTGAATACGTAGAATGCATGGATAAAAGCGGAATGCCGCAATCCAATACTTCCATGCCATCGCGCGAAAGAAAATGTCCGATGGTACCACCGCCGCCAACGTCTACTTTATAAGTATGCGTCTGATACGGAATTTTCTCCTTCTCAAGAATCTGGCGAAATCGAGCCGTGAATTCACTATTTGGGCTATTGCCACGCCCATATAATTTAATGACAACACCGTGACTCAGTTTGGCGGCGTTAGAATGCTCTTGCACGCCCGGAAACAGCGGGTTAACACCTGTCGTTACGTCCGCTGATAACACCTGAGTTTTTTGTAGCACCTTCCTGAGGTGAAATTCTGAAGATTGCCCAGGGCTTTCCAGATATAACAAACGACCCAGCAGTCCGCGCAAATAATCCGAGTTCGCGCCGGTATTATTGTTGGACCCACTCTCTTCATTGTCCACTAGAAAGGCTATTGTGGTATAGGGCGGATTCTTTACTGCAATGCTGGCACGCGCGGCAATATAGCTGCACAGGCGATCATCCTGGCCATAGGCTGCAACTAATCCCTTGTCAAAGCCAACATCTGCGGGCCGGGTGGCAGGAACGAGAGCTAGCTCCGCAGATATGAAATCTGCACGGCCTATATTATAAGTCTTCTCAAGATAGGCCATGATTTGTTTGTCCACATTACCCTCTTCGTCAGGAATTGAACCCACTAGCGGGTCCAATTCTTCACCGCTAATAACGTCCCTGCTGGTACGTTTGCGATAGGCTCGATCAACGTGTGGTGCTAAGTCAGGAATGACGAAAACAGGCTCGCCAGGCTGGTTACCGATATTTATCCATACCGTACTTCCATCCGTTTTATCAATGCGTCCCATTAATGCCAATGGCACGTTGACCCACTGGTATTTCTTGATACCGCCGTGATATAACGTCTGGAATTGTGCGAATCCATTGCTTTCGTATAGCGGCCGCCCTTTCAACTCAAGCCGTGGCGAGTCAATATGGCTGCCGATAAGCCGCACCCCCTGTCTTAGCTTGCTCTTTCCCACAACGATAAGGCTAATCGTGCGATCGCGGTTGACGTCGTAGTATTTCGCGCCGGGTCGCCAGGATGAGTTTTCTGTCAATCGTTTAAAGCCGCTCTTTTCAGCAAGAGCGACGACCTCCCTTACGGTCGCAAGCTCAGTTTTTGCGGTCGCCATAAATTCCTTGTACTCCTCCGCAAACTGAAACACCGCTTGGCGGTTATTCTCGTTTATTTTTGACCACGAAGATTTCGTGCTGAGCTGCGCAAGTAGAATAGTCGGGAAGAGAAGAAAGGCAAATAGGCGGAATAAAAACGTCATAATCATCACCTGGAATTTTGTTTTAAATGTAGTTATTTAGAATGCTAAATAAGTCTCATGAGCCCATTATACATCTGACGCCACAATCAGCCGCGCATTTTTTGCGTCGGTCTGGATTTTTTTTGTTAGGCACTTATTTGCTTATTAGAACCTTCATTTAGGCACGGGCTGAAGCCACGTGCCACACAAGCCTTCTTTTTTGTTCATGTCAAGGGCACCCGCACGCCCCCATGCCGCCCTCGCCGAGCTTTTCGATGATTTTGTTTACCCCGTTGGATAATACATTTGAATGAATTCGAATATTAGCTATTTTAGCTTTTTGGAAATGGAAACCCAAAAGCCTGACTCTTTTATCCCACGGGGTGTAATGGAGTATGGTTTTGCCGATCATGATTTAGTTTTATATAACTTAATCAACCCATGCGACCCAAGTTCACCAAAACCCTTTTCCTTGGCTTGAGTAAACAATTCGTAAGCCAGCTTCGTCCCTTTGAATTCGTCTCCTAACTGCCTGGCGGTTTCGTAAGCGATTCTCAAATCCTTTTGCTGCATTCCGAGTTTAAAACCGGGTTCGAGATCACCCTTTAAGACGCGCGGGCCGTAATTATCCAACGCCCAGGAACCCGCTGCCCCACTTGAAACCACTTTGTGCATGATATCCAGATCAAGCCCAACTTTCTCTGCAAGTACAAAAGCTTCTGAAAGCGCCACTGCGTGCAGCCCGCAAAAAATCTGGTTAATCATCTTGGTTCGCTGACCGTCCCCGTGGCCGCCGCAAAGGATAATGTTTTTCCCCATGGCTTGAAAAACGGCAAGCACTTTTTCAAAAACTTCCTTTTTACCTCCAACCATTATTGTCAGAGTTCCATTTCGGGCCCCGGTATCACCGCCCGAAACCGGCGCATCGAGCATTTCGCAACCTGATTTTTCCAACCGGGCCGCGAATTTTTCCGTTGCTGCCGGACTGATGGTACTCATGTCAATGATTATTTTACCAGCGCTTAATCCGGCAATTAAACCCGTGTCGCCAAAAATCACTTCTTCGACATCCGGGGTGTCGTTTACAATCGCAATGATTACATCGACTTGCTCCGCCAGACTTTTCAACGAATCCGCAACTGAAGCACCCGCATTCTTTACGGGTACGGTTTTCTCAGTCGTACGATTCCAAACCGTGACTTGAAATCCTGCCTTGAGAAGATTCAAAGACATGGATTTTCCCATGATGCCTAAGCCCACAAAACCAATTTTCATTCTTCTTTTATTTATGATAGAATAGAAGCGAGGTTGGGAAAACTGTATGGAACGGTCGCGACCGTTCCATACGCCGCTTTCCTATGCTTAAGATTTGTAAGAGTATATAAATATCAAATAAAATTATCAACGAGTTTTTTTGAAATAAAAAAAGCCCCGCATTGACGGAGCTTGAAAAGAAGTTTCTGTCCTACTACTAAAATCTTAATGATCGGAAATTGTATATTGTTGCTGTGACATAAAATTAAATAGAAAAGTGTATTTTTTTGTCAAGGGCCTGGTAATTTCATAGCATTTATTTTCAGGGTTGTTTGGACTGGTATCATATTTAAAAATCGTTGAAAAGGGAAGCCTGTATTCCAAAATAGCGTTCTTTGACTCGACTTTGATTAGTCTGGGCAAAGTCAATTGCTTCGTCAAATCTTCACTTTGATTTATATTGAGGGCGCGGGTTGTAGAATCTATTTTCACAGCTTCTGAAGTATTGGACTCATCTGTTCGATCTTGAGCGAGCAGGCATTGATTGGAAACCAAAACTAATAAGAGGAGGAAGATTTTCTTGGTAAATGAGATCATCAATTAAACCGCGTGTTTGGCACTATACTATGTTTAACATTTTAAGTTGTAGGACTATTCCCCGGGAAATTCAAGTTCCAAATTTACAAAACCCAAAAACCAAATCCGGCATACAATATTTTAATCAAGAATCGAGAAGAGCTTGTTTTCTTCTTTCATAATCTTTTCAATATCCGCTATTTCGCGCGGTGCTTTGTGTGAAAGCAGCTTGTGTCCATCTTCGGTTACAAGCACATCGTCCTCAATTCTAACCCCGATATTCCAGTATGCTTTATCTATCTCAGCGCCTTCAGAAATATAAATTCCAGGCTCCACGGTTATCACCATTCCGGGCTGCAGCGGACCCCGATCGCCCACATCGTGGGTATCGAGACCGAGATAATGGCTTGTGCCGTGATTAAAATATTTAGCATAACCGGCCTCTTCAATGACTTTTTTAGCAACCTTGTGAACATCCCGGAAAGGGACTCCCGGCTTTACTGCAGCAATTGCTTCTTTTTGAGCCCGCAAGACTATTTCATAAATCTCTTTTTGCTCTTTTAAAAATTTACCGTTTGCTGGAATCGTACGCGTAATATCGGCGGAGTATCCTTGAAATTCCGCGCCGATGTCAATCACAACTAAATCACCTTTGGCTAATTGGCGGCGATTTTTCCAATGATGCAAAATTGTTGAATTCGGTCCGGAACCTACAATCGAAGGGAAGGCCGGATACTCGGCCCCATGATACTTGAAGACATATTCGATAATCGCTTCCAACTGGTATTCATACATTTCAGGTTTGGCGGCACGCATGGCTGCCAGATGCGCTTCGCCGGTGATGTCAATTGCTTTTTGCAATAATCGCAATTCAGCAGACGATTTTATCTGGCGCAAACCGGATAATATTTTATTTGGGGATTTGACCTTGAGTCCGTCAAATTTTTTTTTGAAAAATTTCTTCGCTTTCTGAGCAATAAAATATCGCTGGTTGCTAACTGTATCATACAAGAACTCAACCGGAAAGGAGTACAGAAGTTCTTTTCTCCCGGTTAAAAACTTACCCAGCAGTTTTCCAAAATCACCGTATTCTTTGACTACTTCAAACCCGAGTTCATTTTTGGCTCGTTCCATGGAAATTGTTTTTCCTAAGAAAGAGGCCATGCGAGAATTACCCCTTGGAACAAACAATACTTCACTGGACTTCACACTATCGATGTCAACACCGCCTTTAACAAGCACGAGGGCAACATTGTGGTCAGTGATTCCGGTTAAGTAGTATAGATTATTATCCTGGCGGTACTCGTACTCAACATCGTTGGATCGGGTTTTCAACAGCGCGGCATGAAAGATTGCAACCGAGCTGTCGGGCATCTGCTCCAAAACCGCCGCTCTCCTCCGTGCAAATTCTTCGGGCGGGATTGCCAAATCTTGCGCCAAAACGAGCGTAAATTGGCAAACCGCAATAATGAAAAAAAAGAGTACGCGAGCGACCGAACTACTTTTCATTTGAGTCAACCCATTTAATCAAAGTAATGGTTGATTTCACGGACTGGGTAATCGGAATAGTCATGCTCATTTGTCCGGTAAAAGCAGCAGTCATTTCCATGTCCGTCTGGTTTTCGGCAGCAACCAAAAGTCCTTCTTTCGGAGCAAAATATATCGTCCTTTGGAAATCGCCGTCACCTTCCATAAAAAATTTCATGCCCTGCATCGAGCCGTCGCCTTCTACGTTAACCGTGCCCTTTACATCAATTTTCAGGCAATCGTAACCTAACTTTTTTTCTTTTCCTAAAAGCGTAAATTCCATATCGGATTTACTCACAACGGTGCCGCCAAATGAATTCAGAGAATCGACATCGGTCA
>JADFPY010000099.1 GCA_022562085.1 candidate division KSB1 bacterium
CCGCCTCTTAATGTCAGCTATTTTTCGGGATTATCGTTTATCTATGGTATTCAAGAGCGTGACATTAATGGCGTAACCATGAAAATTTATAGTCCTGCGAAAACCGTTGCTGATTGCTTCAAATTTCGGAATAAAATTGGTCAAGACGTAGCTATCGAGGCCCTTCGGGAAACCTGGCGTCAGGGCAAGGCGTCAATGGATGAACTTTGGGAAGCCGCCAAAGTATGCCGTGTCGCGCGAGTCATGCGGCCTTATCTTGAGGCAATTGTGTGAGTCCGCCAACTCGTAAAAATGTTGCTCATTCCGTACTTGAAAGGTTGCGAAACAGGACGAAAACGAATAAGGATGATTTCAATCTTCTTCTTCGCCGCTACGGAATGGAACGTTTCCTGTATCGACTTAGTGTCTCCTCTCATGCCGAGAACTTTATTCTGAAAGGAGCAAGCCTCTTTCTGGTGTGGAAAGGACAGAGTTACCGGGTGACCAGAGATGCGGATTTTTTACTGCTTGGACGCATGGATATAAATACGGTCACTGCTATTTTTAGAGAATTGTGCGCAGTTGACTCGCTCAAAATGGACGGCATTTCTTTTTCCCCGGAATCCGTCAAATGCGTTTCCATACGCGAAGAGAATGTGTATGGCGGCCTGAGAGTGACATTTACAGGAATGCTCAATAAGGTTCGCATACCCTTGCAGGTAGGTATCGGATTTGGAGATAAGATCACGCCTTCGGTAGAGAGGGTCGATTTCCCAACCCTGCTCGATGCCCCCGTGCCGAGACTTCGTGCTTATCCTCGATATTCAGTTGTTGCAGAAAAGTTTGAGACACTGGTTTCGCTTGGTATCTCCAACAGTCGGATGAAGGATTTCTTTGATGTATGGCTCTTGAGTAGACTGTTTGAATTTGACGGAGATATCCTCTGCGAGGCTATTCGAAAAACTTTTGAGCGTCGGGGGACCAGCTTGCCGGAAGATGTACCATTTGCTTTTACAGATGAGTTCAAAAAAGATGCGCAGAAAGAAACTCAGTGGAAGGCATTTGTTAAAAGAGCCAAGCCAGAGATACCAGATATAGAGGTAGCCAATCTCGATTCAATAATTGAGAACATCGCAAAATTTCTTTTACCGGTATCGCAGGCCTTACAGAGCAATGACTGTTTAAAACAAACCTGGTTAAAAGGTGGGCTCTGGTATTAGTTATTTGATATTCGGATTTTACGGTCAAATCTGCCTGTTTTTTTCAAAAAATCTTTGCCCCAAAAGCACAGAATTCCCTCTTAAGCGCCTAACCCACTATCACCTCACCCCCAGCCTTTTGCCACGCCTCATATCCGCCATCGAGCTGGGTGGCATCAAAACCGTGGCTTTGCAGCATGCCAGTCGCATAAGCGGAGCGCCCGCCGGAAAGACAGTACACGAGCAGGGGCTTGTCCCTGGGAATTTTATCCAATTCCGCGAGCAGTCTGGTGTGGGCGATGTTTATAGACCTGGGTAAATGGCCTGCTTCATACTCGTCGGCACGGCGAACGTCGAGGATTTGCACGCTTTCGTCATTTAGTTTATTTTTGATTTCAGTCATGTTTTTATATTTGGATTTTTGCAGCTCGCCGCCGTCGGCAGCATAAAGTCTCAAAGTTTCCGGAGTGGCGTAGCCGGCAATTTCATCCAAACCAACGTGAATCAAATCGATAACGGCTTCTTCGACCTGGTTTTCTGCAACGATTAAATAGATGGGTTTCCCCGGTTCAACATAAGAACCGGCGATGGTGGGAAACGCTGTGTTTAGGGGCGTGAACAGCGCGCCCGGCACATGACCCTCGGCAAAGTCCGGCCACAGGCGGGTGTCGAGCAGCGCAATTTCTTCCTTTATTATATTTTTAAGTTCGGCTGCATTTAATTGCTTCGGCTCAGGGAGTTTGCCAAGCAGCGCCGGGCCGTCACGATTTGCAACTTTCATGCGGCCAAAATAGAGCGGCGGTTCCGGCTGACCTTCCAGAATTGCTTTCACGAACTTCGTTTCTTCTCTGGCGAGACTAATTGCTGCATTAAATTTCTTTTCATAACCAACCGTGGACTGCGGTACCGCACCCAAGGCTTTGCCGCAAGCGCTGCCGGCTCCGTGGCCAGGCCACAATTGCAAATAATCCGGTAGGCCTTGAAATTTCTTAATCGATTGAAAAAGCACCTGCGCGGATTTTTCTTTAATCCCGGTTTGTCCCGCGGCAGTTTCCAGCAAATCCGGCCGTCCAACATCGCCGACGAAGACAAAATCGCCGCTGGCAATGCCCATCGGCTCTGAGGCCCCGCCGCCAAGGTCGGTGACCAGGTAACTCAAGTGCTCCGGTGTGTGCCCCGGTGTAAACACCGTCTGAAACTGAATGTTGCCCACTTTGAAAGTATCGCCGTCTTTTAATAATTGATGGAGGTAGCTGCCGCCGCCTTGTTTTTTATCAAGCCATTTGTAGCTCCAATCCGGCCCCCCTTCATCGGAAAGATAGAGTTTGGCTCCCGTGCGTTCCCCGAGTTCACGAGCGCCGGAAAGAAAATCAGCGTGGATGTGAGTTTCGGCGATTGCGTTTATTGTCATACTCTCACTTCGGGCAAGATCTAAATAACGGTCCACGTCACGCTGGGGATCGATGACAATTGCATCGCCGGTTTGCTGGCAGCCGATGAAATAGCAAGCTTGTGCGAGTTTACTGTCGTAAAGCATACGAAAGAGCATGAAGTGATTCTCCTTGATTTGAATTCCGTACGATTTTTCCAATCTGTAAAAAAAGATACAATCTTTTCCAAGAATTCGCAAGAAAATTTCCGACCTAATTGAAATGGGGTTGACTTATGATTCATTTTATGTTAAGTTTATTTTATTCAAATTCTCAATCATGCCTTATTTCAAAAGTACTTACAGGATGGAATGAATCCTCATTACCCAGCGCGGCAAAGCCGCACTGGCAAAAGTGAAACGTAAGATGTGAAACGTGCCTCTCAACATGGTATGTTGGAGAATGTGCGTCTCACGTTTGATTTTTCAGGTCTCACAAAAACCTTGACAAGAAAATATGTCATAAGTTTTGCAAAAAAATGCAAAAGGTCGTCTATAATAACATATTGACCCATTAATCAGAAGGGACTGAAAATGCGAAGGTTATTTCTCTTGAGTGTCTTTATGGTTTTAGTGCTTGTTGGGGGTATTGCGATTCTTTTTCGACCGATCTTATGGTCGATGGTGTTTTTGGGCCCGCTTATCATGATCGGTTTCTACGACTATTGCCAAAAACAGCATGCTGTTCTCAGAAATTTTCCCATTATCGGCCACATTCGGTATCTACTCGAAGCCATACGTCCGGAAATCGCCCAATACTTTATCGAAACGGAAACATCTGGGGTGCCATTTAGCCGTGAAGAGCGATCAGTGGTTTATCAACGTTCGAAAAGAGTACTCGATACCGTTCCCTTTGGTACGATAAGGGATGTTTATGAAGTTGGGTATGAGTGGGTGAATCATTCACTTAGCCCCTTGCACCTGGAACCGAAGGATTTGCGCGTGATGGTCGGAGGTCCGGAATGTAAGCAGCCCTATTCAGCCAGCCTGCTGAACATTTCAGCGATGAGTTTCGGCTCATTAAGCAAGAACGCGGTGCTGGCGCTGAACCAGGGAGCCAAAATGGGGAACTTTGCCCATAACACGGGTGAAGGCGGTATCAGCCCCTATCATCTGGAGGGCGGTGGCGATTTGATCTGGCAAATCGGTACCGGTTATTTTGGTTGCCGCAACCACGACGGCACATTTAACGAGGAAACGTTCACAAAACGGGCAACTCTGCCAAATGTTAAGATGATCGAAATTAAGCTTTCCCAGGGGGCCAAACCGGGCCATGGAGGTATCCTGCCTGCCGTTAAATTAACCAAAGAGATCGCTGAAATTCGTGACGTCCCCATGGGGCAAGACGTCCTTTCACCGCCTGCGCATTCTGCTTTTTCTACCCCGGTCGGCTTGTTGGAGTTTGTTGCGAAGCTAAGAGGTCTTTGCGGTGGGAAACCTGTTGGCTTTAAGCTCTGCCTGGGTAAACGGCGTGAATTTCTGGCGATCTGTAAAGCGATGATGAAAACAGGCATAACACCCGATTTTATTGCCGTAGATGGCGGTGAGGGAGGGACTGGCGCGGCGCCGCTTGAATTTACCAATAGTATTGGCGCTCCATTAATTGAGAGTTTGATTTTTGTTCACAACGCTCTGCTTGGATTTTCTCTGCGGGATAAAGTTCGGGTGATTTCAAGCGGTAAAATCTCATCTGGTTTTGGTATGGTCAAACATCTCGCCCTGGGTGCAGACATGTGTAATTCAGCCAGGGCGATGATGTTGGCGCTTGGCTGTATCCAGGCCCGACGGTGTAATTCCAACGAATGTCCCGTCGGCGTTACGACTCAGAATCCGCAATTGGTCGCGGGTCTGGTTGTTCGGGAAAAAGACAAACGAGTCGCTAACTATCAGGATGAAACAATTACCAGTGTGAGTGAAATCATCGGCGCTATGGGCATCGAAAGCCCGGAAGATTTGCACCCCTGGCATATCATGCGACGCACCAGCCCAACTGAGATAAAACACTATGGGGAGATTTACGAATTTTTAAATGCCGGGGACTTAATAAAGGATCCTCTGCCTATTTCTTATAAACGGGCTTGCCAGTCGGCCTCTGCTGAAACATTTCAACATGTGAATGCTTAAGAAGTGTAATTTCGTATTTGGAAATTGAACTTAAGTACAATTCCGAGTAACTATACAGCTATTGGCATTTAGCTGTTGGCCATTGTTCATAAATTGGTTGCACACCATGAGAGATTTTAGGACTCTGAATATTTTGGAAAGGTGGGATTGCGATCGTTTAACAAGTTTACCGATTGGCAGAATTCCTTTCTGCTTGCAGAAAAATATGGCTTACCTAAAATACGCGTTTGGCCATTAGCTTTTGGCCTTTGGCTCTTAATTTCTTGTAATTTATGTCGTGAATATCATTTCACCTGTTAGGTGATTTACAATTCCCTTTTCCTTTGTTTTCTATGGAGGATCCAACTGACAAAGCCCGCCACGACCAGATGGTCACCCTGGTCGAACGCATGCTGGAGCTGCACAAACAGCTCGCCGGGGCCAAAACCCCGCAAGTCAAAACCGTCCTCCAGCGCCAAGATCGAGGCCACCGACCGCCAAATCGACCGCCTGGTGTTCGAGTTGTACGACCTGACCGAGGAGGAAATCAAAATCGTGGAATCGTAGGGGCGACCGGCCCGGTCGCCCCTACCAGAATAAAATGAATGAATTTAAACCAAAATATGATCGTCGGTCCATTCGTTTACGGGAATATGATTACACACAACCTGGTGCATATTTTCTGACAATCTGTGTGCACGATAGGAAATCTGCGTTTGGAGAAATAGTGGATGGTCAAACGCGATTAAATGATTTCGGACAGGTAGTTGAAACCGAATGGTTCAAAACCGGGAAAATACGCAATAATGTGAAACTGCATCAGCATGTGGTTATGCCGAATCATTTTCATGGAATTTTGTGGATAACCGAAACGGTAGGGGCGACCCGCCGGGTCGCCCCTACATTGCAACCGAATTCACTGGGTTCCCTCATTGGACAATTCAAATCGATTGCCACCAAACAAATTCGCAAAATGGGTTTACACGAGTTCAAATGGCAACGCAATTATTATGAACACATTATTCGTCATGAGGATGAATTAAATCGAATTCGGGAATATATTATGTACAACCCGCGACGCTGGCAATTTGACCGGGATAATTTAAATGGCAGCGTAGATGAAATGGAAAAGAAATTCTGGAACGAATTTGAATGATAAACGGTAGGGGCGACCCGCCTCATAGTTTGGGTGGAATTTGTAGAATTCGTAGGGGCGACCCGCCGGGTTCGCCCCTACATCATAATCATCTGTTGACTTTTGCTCCCCCATAACCTACTTTTATTTCATGCCTGATATAAATATCGCCGACATGTTCATCTGGTATGTGGCGTTTTTGTTTTCGTTTACTGCTCACGAAGCGTCACATGCTCTGGCTGCTATGAAAGGTGGTGATTTAACCGCCTATCACGGGGGTCAAGTCACCCTGAATCCGATTCCACATATTATGCGTTCCCCCTTTGGGACAGTTCTCGTTCCAATTATCTCTTTTGTGATGGCGGGCTGGATGATCGGCTGGGCGAGCGCTCCGTACGATCCGCGTTGGGCAGCGAAATATCCCCGCCGCGCTGCCTGGATGGCTGCCGCCGGACCCGCTGCCAATTTTCTGATTTTTTTTGCTACTTTCATCCTCCTCAAAATAGGTTTGGCTTCCGGGGTGTTTTCCAAACCGGAGGTTTTCAGTTTTACCGGGCTCGTTGTTGGGAATGCCGGAATATGGGTCGGTTTGGCAAAATTGCTGAGCGTATTCTTGATTCTAAATCTAATTCTGCTGATCTTCAATCTGCTGCCCGTCCCACCTTTAGATGGAAGCGGTGTCATTACTCTTTTTATGTCCGCACAAACCGCTCTTAAGTTTACCAACTTTTTAAGCCAGCCAATGTACACTTTTCTGGGGATTGTGATTGCGTGGAGAATTCTGCGTTATATTTTTTGGCCAATTTTGATAATCGTTCGTTCTTTACTTTAATGGCGACGCCTAACTTGTTAGCGTAACTTTTCTTCATTTTTAACTATTTGATGTATCTTATTAAGTGTATTGGAGTGAGATATTTAGTTGTTTTTGTCGCACATTCGATGGCTCGGTTACCCACTACCGGGTTTTGGTATTCAATTTGCTTTGACTAAAATTGCAACCGCACGCTCTTCTCCAAATGAGGGCTGGATCTATGAAAACAATTTTAAAAGCGCTGACGGTTCTTTTGCTAATATCCTGGACGATCAGTGATTTTAACCAGACTGCAAAAATTAAAATCGAAATATTCCGGCTATTCAGTTGAATAGCTGAAAAATTTTGAGCTAAATTTTGAGGGATATTATGAAAAAATTCAATCATTCCGTTTTCATACTTTTAGTATGTGGAATGCTAATTTCTCCGTCTTTCTTGTCGGCAGATAATAAAGACATCGCGTTGGTTCTAAAAACCAAAGGAACTGTGGGGGTAAAAAATCCGGCACAACGGGGATATGTCAGAGCCAAACGTGGGAATCGGTTGGATGACGGTGAGACAATAAAAACCGGCAGAAACTCGTTCGCGGCCCTGATTTTCACAGATGACAAATCCCAGATCAAAATCCGCTCCAATTCCAGTGTGACGATTAGAGGCAAGCGGGAGAAAAAGGGTATCGTCAAGAGACTGACTTTGAGCTTCGGTCAAATTTGGGCCAAAGTCACCAGGCAAAAAACCGAGATGCGGATCGAGACAACGTCCGGAGTTGCCACGGTCAAGGGCACGACATTCAATTGTCTCTTTGAGGATAATAATTTCTTTGTTTATTGCCAGCAAGGGTTGATGGAAGTGGCTAATCAATTTGGAACCATGCGGGTAGGCGCGAATCAATTGGTGCAATTGACCCAGACTTCCGCTCCGCAACGGCTTCAGGTTGACCCGGACAGCATATTTGATTTAAGCGAAGAAGAAGATGGCTCAAAACTCAGAATTGAATTTGAAGATGAACAGGGAAATAAAAAGTCACTCATTCTCGATTTTAAGTAGAGATTCAAAAACAGAGGTATTATGAAGTTTAAGGCATTGGTAATTTTTGTAGGAATTTTAACTTTAGTTAAAGGGGGATTTACTCAAACCGGATCAATTATTCATGTTCCCGTTGCCTCGCAGCAGGCGAATAAAAAATTTTCCGTTGAAGCCAGAGTCGACGGCACGGGTGAGCGCGTCGTTTTCATGCGTCTCTATTTCAGGTCGGATGGCATAGAGTCCTTTGAATATACCGAGATGTCGGAAGGGATGTCGGGGTACATCGGGGAATTAGCGCCCTCGAGATTTGCACCGCCAAACCTGGAATACTTTATTTTAGCCCTGTTGACCGATCAGAAAGTAGTAACCTACCCAAAATTTAATCCTTACGGAAATCCAATGATTGTTCCCGTGACCGGCAGCGCCGATCCGGTTCAGCAAGCTGAGGAGCCTATACCGCTGCTTCCGGATCAACCGCGAGCCGAGTTTATTCCTGAGCTTGCACAAAAAGACACTCGTCCTATTGACCAGTTCGATGAATTGTCACCGGTTTTGGTTCTAAGCCCTGAAATTGGCGAGAGCTTCAATGCCGGCGAGGAAGTCGTCATCGCCGTATCCTTTCTGGCGGATCAGGACCCTGTCGATTTGAGCAGCGTCATACTTTCGATCGACGGACTGAACGTAACCCAGGATATTGAAATAACCGAGAATTTACTAACTTACGGCACCACCGATCTACAACCCGGTGAGCATCAGGCGATGGTGCAGGGTTATTTTACTTCGGGTATTCCACTGCCCGCGGCGGTGTGGACATTTGAAGTGCTCAGTACAAGCAAGAAGAGAAGGGTCGTATCTTCAAGCTTTCGCGGAAGAGTTTTCGCTGAAACGCGGCATGAAAATTTCAGCGGCGTTGGGTTCAGCGATAATAATGTTGGCGGATATCTTTCCGGCCAGCACGGTTTCGCAAAGTATGACGCCCGCGTGTTTGTTACAACGCGTGAGAACGGACAATTCCAACCCAGAAATCGATTCTCGTTCGGTTTAGATCTCGGTATTCTCGAAGCTAGAGTGGGCGATATCTACCCACGATTCAATGATTTGATCTTGTGGGGGAAAAGGGTGCGGGGCATCCACGGTAGGCTTAAACTTGGATTGATAAATTTTGATTTCATAACCGGACAAACGCTGCGCGCAACCCCCGCCACAATACAGGTGGTCGTTGATACTTCCGGCAACCCGCTTTTGAATATCACCCTTCAGGACTCAACCGAGCTTATTCCCACGGCTACGTTTAAACAAAATCTTATAGGCGGCCGAGTGAGTTTTGGCAGCGGAAGAAATTTTCAGCTCGGGATAAATGCTCTCAGGGTCAGAGACGACATTGATTCTGTAAAGCCAGGGGATTTCACTTCCTTGCCACAGGATAACCTGGTTGCCGGCGCCGATTTACTCATTGCTTTCGATAATCGGCGTTTTGAGATTCGAGGTTCAGTGGCAGCCAGTCTTCTTTCAACCGATATTACCGGCGGCGCTTTGACGAAACAGGCGATCGAAGATCAGTTTGATGTTGATTTGCCATTTGATCCCGCAGATTTTAGCAAATATTTTATCATTAATGCCAGCACAACGCCGCTCGACCCCAGAGACCTGACTTCCGTCGCTTATAATTTCAGCGTTCGGTTTAATTATTTCAGCAATAATTTCCAGTTCGGTTACAAGACCATCGGCGGAGAATATGTCTCATTAGGCAATACGATTCTGCGAAATAATTTACAGGGATTTTATTTCCGGGACCGAATGCGTTTGTATAAGAATAAAATTTATTTGAACCTTGGCTTTGAAAATTACAATGATAATTTTAAACCAAAAGACAATAACGCAACCACTAAATTGCAAACCTTGAGTTACGGTTTATCTCTTTTCCCCGGTGGCGGCTTCCCGAATTTGACTGTGAGTATGCGGGAACACTATAGAGACAATAATGTGGATACCGTAGCGGTTGATCTTTCCCAGGTCGGGGCACCAATAATTACGGATACCCGGGAAAATAACAAGACCAATGATTTGACTGTGCAGTTAAACTACGATGTGAATTTGTTAAATGTCAATCATGCAGTTTCGTTAAGCTTTATCACATCCGACCGCAACGATCGTTTTAATCTTGACCCGTTTAGAATTCAAGCCGGAATTCCTTCAACCGAGACTTCATCAAACGTGCAGGTAGTTTCCGTAAGAACGACCTACCAGGTTCCGTTGACAACGACTTTTAATTTTGCACGAAATGACAATAATTTTTCAGCCGGGCTGAATACATTCAATTTCAAAATGTTTGGAGCAAGAGCAGATTATCATTTCATGAATCGCAAACTGCAAACCTACTTCGGTACAAATTATACCGCCGCAACCGGAATAGCAGCGCTCGACACCGTAACTTTTACTTCAAAGACAGACTACAAACGCCTGCAGTTTAACCTGGGCGCAAGATTTGAAATCAGGCCGGGTCATTCTATTTTTATGGACACCAGCCTCATTAATTTTAGTGACAACGGTGGCACCTTCGATACAACCACCGGTGCTTTTACGCCTAATCCTTCCTTTACCGACCGCATTTTCCGCCTCTATTACGAAAAGCGATTTTAGAACTTTTTTACCGAAAGTGAGTTTAAGGAGGCAGGTTTTTTTTGACCTGTCTCTCTTTAACTTAATTCTATATGGATTTTCCGTTTAAAGAATCTTTTCAAAAATTGTGGAAAAGTAAGTGGCCTTTTGGTGGCATCGTGGCATTTCTTGCTGCGATACTTACGTTAGTGCTTTCGCTTTTTCCTCAATTCGAAAACTTTGAGCTGGACAGTTACGACTTCAGATTTGTGATACGGGGTGCGCAGGACACAGAAGAGGACAATATCGTAATTGTGGGAATCGACGAACAAAGCATCATCGGTTTACAGCGATGGCCCTTTCTACGATCTGACCACGCCCAAGTCATTTTGAACTTGTTTGACGCCGGAGCAAAATTAATTATACTCGATATTGAATTTACAGAACCTGCCAAAAATACCAGGCAGGATATGATTCTTGGCGGCGCTATTCGAAGAACCAGAAATGTAATTTTGGCCGGAAAAATGGTGACCGAAGAATTCTCCGGAAGGGACACCCGAAATATTTATCCATTGCCACCGGAAAAACTTTTTTTGGACGCGGGTGCGCATTGGGGACTCGCAAATATCGATGAAGATCCCGATGGGTTTATTAGAAGATATTTGCTTTTTCAGGTGCACAACGAACGACGCTATTATCCGCTAAGTCTTTATGCCTACTTACTTCTACAGAATGATCCTGACATAACCTCGAAGATTACAGATTATGGCGACGAGTTTGAAATCGGCGACCTTAGAATTCCAAAAAGAGATTTTTTCAATATGCTGATTAACTTTCGCGGTCCGGCGAAATCTTTCCCCACTTATTCATACACGGATATTATCGATGATGCTAAATTCAAATTACCTAAGGAAGACGATGATACAGATGTTTTTGAATTGCATAAATTGGGAGGGACTTTCAAAGATAAAATCGTGTTTATCGGAGCGTCTGCTGAGGAGCTGCAAGATACCAATTTTACGCCATTTTTTGGCTCCGGGGGAGTGAAAACTAAAATGCCAGGAGTCGAGGTGCATGCCAATGCTCTCAGCACCTTGTTGAGAGGAGATTTTATTTCTTCCCAAAGCAAGTGGTCTGCAATTTTAATGGTTTTTGTCATGGCTGCGGCTTCAATGGTGATTACAAAATGGCTCAAACCTTTTCGAGGTTTGTTTGTCGTGATGGCTTTGATTTTGGGTTATTTTCTCTGGACGGCTTTTGCTTTTAGTAAGCTGCAGCTTTGGGTGGAATTTGTCACCCCGATGACGGCCATTGTTTTAAGCTACATCGGCAATGTCGTGCATCAGACTCTGACCGAACAGCGGGAAAGGATCAGAGTGAAGAAGTCCTGGGAACATTTTATGTCGCAGAGTGTTATCGACGAAATGCTGGACAAGGGAGAATTGCCCAAATTTGGTGGTGAACGAAGGGAATTAACCGTGCTCTTTTCCGACATTCGCGGTTTTACAACTTATACCGAAAGTCACAAACCAAATGAGGTGGTTAATGCCCTGAACGAATATTTAACCGAGATGGTAGATGTGATTTTTAAAAATAACGGCACCCTCGATAAATTCGTCGGCGATGAAATCATGGCTGTTTATGGCGCCCCGCACTATTTTAAGGAACATGCCGAAAAAGCCTGCATTACCGCTTTGGAAATGGTGAAAAGGCTGCGGGCTTTGCAAAGGAAATGGTCCGCGAATAACCAGGACTATTTTCAAATTGGCATCGGCATTAATTCCGGGAAAATGATTTTGGGCAATTTAGGCCCTTCGCAGCTTTTTGATTACACGGTAATTGGCGATGACGTCAATTTGGGCGCCCGTTTGGAAGGAGCCAACAAACAGTACGGAACGACCATCACCATCAGTGAATTCACCCAAAGAGCTGTGAGAAGAAAAGCCAAAGTGCGGGAATTGGACGTAGTGCGAGTCAAGGGAAAGAATAAACCCGTAAGAATTTTCGAGCTGCGCGGCATGGGCTCTTTGGCTTCAATCGAACAGGATATGGTTATCGATGTTTATACTCTAGGGTTAAATTATTATAAGCAGCTAAAATTTTATCAGGCCTTAACCGAGTTTAAGCGCGTTCTCCGCTATTTCCCCACCGATGGCCCAACCCGCGTTTATATTAAGCGCTGTCTGGATTTTATCGAAAATCCTCCCCCCGAAAACTGGGATGGGGTCTATGAGTTTACGACGAAGTAAAACCGATTCCACTGGGCAGGACGGCCGATTATTGCACCTGACTTGCCAGATATTGTGGAAGTCTTGAATGAACGAAACTCAGCGCTTGTGGAACGAGATAATCTGGATTTAGCTAAGAAAACCATTCGAAAGATTTTTGAGAATCAGTCAAGGGCATGCTCGCTTGCAAATCAAGCTTTGTTAGATTCACAAAATTTTACCTGGCAGAGTCGAGCAAAAAGAATTATCAATTTCTTGGAAGAAGTATATTCGTGAGTGGACAGTAATGTTAACAACAAATTGGTTTGTAAAAAAGCAACTGACTTAGGAGTGGTCAATATTGAAAAAAATTATTATTCTGGTTATTTTTCTATTCGGAAATATTGATATATTTGCACAACCCGTGGCATCAAATATTAAAAAACCAAGAACTCTTCAAGTTGGAGCCAATATTTCGACCTTAACTACAACCAAAGCTTTTTTTCTTAGTCCAAGTGTCGTTTTTGAATATGGACGTAGTTCTGTTTATTTGGGCCCCAATTTAGGGATTGATTACCTGCATTCCACACAAAGCTTGGGTTTGCATCTGCATTTCCAATTCTATCCTAATCCAAAACAAAAGCGCATTGACTTCTACTTTTCCTTTGATATGCAATGGATTAAATTTAAGAAAGAAGAAACTTTCTTTGATATCAAAACCAATTACATTCAAAATACGATGGGATATGGGTTTAAACTTAGAATTTATCATAAATTGTATTTCAATCAGAATTTTGGATTGGGTTTTGTATATGAAAGAAAGCATTATAATTATCATAATGAGCCCAACCTTGAAGGTAGCCGGGTAAATAAATTTAGTGTGACGGGGTTATTGAAGTTTGGAATAGGGTATGAGTTTTGATGAATTAAAAACGATTCCTACCGGCCATTAGTATATGTATGATACTTTATAAAAAAGGGACTATGAGTCAGAGATTTGTTACTTGTTTTTGTCTAATAGTATTTATTCTTACGCTAGCAACCGGGTGTGATAATTTAGCTATCTTAAGTCCAAAAGAAAGGACTAGGGCCTTTTATCTAAATATCAATT
>JADFPY010000100.1 GCA_022562085.1 candidate division KSB1 bacterium
GATGGACCGAGCGGATTGGCTTCAAGCGCGGGGGATTCCAAGCCTGTTCAGCGATTTTGAGCAGATTCGATCAGGCGGTTCCGTGCTGCTTGTCGAACGCGGAGACCCGATGACGGGATGGCTTGTCAGGCCGATCACATCTCAATAAAAAATGACTGATGCCTCGAAAAAATTCATATCCATCAGTCATCGCTTTCAGAAGATAGTCAGCAATGTACTGCAAATATTAGGAAGGAATTTGTATCTGTCAAAAGGAGCACAGCGGCGAGAGAGCACATAACAATTCATTCACCCGACAAAAAGGCCGTGGATTTTTGAGTAGGTTCAGTTCTCTCCCAAAAAGCTTAATTTGAAGTTCTAAGTTAAGTGCAATCAAGCCCTTTTGCGGGTGATAATCGTGTTACCTTAACAAAATCATTTTCTTCGTTTCCACAAAACCGCCTGCTTTTAATTCGTAGGCGTAGACGCCGCTGGCAATTGAGTTTGCTTGCCACCGAACCGCGTGTTCTCCAGCATTTAGTCTGCCATCAACAAGTGTTATAACTTCACGTCCGGAGAGATCATAGATTTTTAAAGTAACCTGACTGGAGTTTTTTAATGTAAACCGAATCGTCGTGCTTGGGTTAAACGGATTTGGATAATTTTGCTCTAAGACAAAGTTTTGCGGTGAAGTGCTTTCTTCTGCAACTGAAGTAACGTTCGAAGGCGGCCTGAAAATCGAGTTGACATTGGCCACGCCAAACCCGGCAACGGGTCCGCCGCCGATGATGTAAATATCGCCACCTATCGTGGCTGCTCCGATTCCGTGCCGTGGGTTGGGCATTGCAGCCATTTGACGCCAGTCATTGGTCACCGGATCATATTCCTCGGTTTCGTTGAAAACGCCGGAACCGTCTTCAAAGAACTCGCCTCCGAAAACATAAAGCCTTCCGTTTGCTGAAGCAGCCGCATTGCCGCCACGGGGAGTCGGCATGTCCGTCAAAGTGCGCCATTCGTTCGTTTTGGGTGAATAGACTTCGAGCGTACCCATATTACTTGCACCGACTCTTCCTCCAACAATATAAATCAGAGAATCAATGAGTGCCCCGGCAAGATGTTCGCGTGCAGTTAACATGGGTGCACGGGGGGTCCAATCGTCTGTAGTGGGGTCATACATTTCATTGGTCCCCGAGGCTCCACCCGCTGAGCCGCCAATGACATATATTTTATTTTCAAATGCCACAGCAATTCCGGCTCCCCGACTGGTTGGCATGTTCTTTTTTGGATTCCAGCGGTTATTTTGTAAATCTAATTCAAGGACTCGATTTGAGGGAACAAAGCCAGAGGTTTCGTAACCCCCGAGAATATAAAGCGTGCCGTTTGCCGCTGCCAAATGCAAATGGTGCATGGCTACCGGAAGGGGAGGTGCGGTGGACCAATCATCCGTTGCGGGGTCGTAAACTTCTACAATGTTTGTTGCTGAGCGACTGGCAGTAAACCCGCCCGGTATATAGATTTTTCCCTCCAACACAGCATGGGGAATTTCTTGTCTTGCGGTTGGCATCGCTTTACGGATCAACCATTCACCTTCATCCTGGGTTGGGCTGGAAGAGATGGGATTGTTTGAGCATTGCATTAACAAAAACATTGAGAGGAGTTTGATTGTGTGTTTCATAAGATCCTCAGCGGTTTTATTAAATTTGTAAATGGAATTGTTTAAATTACTTTTTGTGAGGCTTCTTTATTCCGAATATGAATTACCCGTGAGATAATCATGTAAAAAAATCATTGTGTAATCTTAAAAAAAACAAATAACTTTTCCCACCGAATTCCGCCGAAGTCACCGAAGCTCACCGAATTTTATTTGAAAATAATTAAATTAGTTAAACAATTCAGCCCTGCCTCATTTCCAAGTAGAGAAATTAATTTCTTAAAAAATTTCGGTGACGCTCGGCGAAATTTCGGTGTGAATCGGTGGAAATTATTTTTTTTACAGAAAGTTGCCGAAGTAATTGCGCATTCAAATTCAAGGAGCCGTGTTGTGTTTTTAAATCTGTTGATTTTTGATTATTTATTATTTAAGTTTTTTAAACTTAAAAGTTCTCGCAAAATAAGCAACGCAAATGGCAATTCCCGAAAAAATTCGGCACTTACGCCAGCAGAAATCCGAAGCTTTGTTAGGCGGTGGCCAAAAACGCATCGATGCCCAGCACAAAAAAGGCAAACTAACCGCCCGTGAGCGCATTGATTTGCTTCTCGATGAAGGCAGCTTTCAGGAAATCGACATGCTCGTTAAACATCAATACAGTGATTTTGGTCTCGACAAACAAAGGTATTTCGGCGACGGCGTGGTGACAGGCCACGGGCTGATTGAAGGCCGGCAGGTGTTTGTCTTTTCACAGGATTTTACTGTACTGGGGGGTTCCCTTTCCGAAGCGTATGGGAAAAAGATTTGCAAAATAATGGACATGGCTATGAAAGTTGGCTCCCCGCTGATTGGCCTGAACGATTCCGGCGGCGCGCGCATTCAGGAAGGAGTTGTTAGTCTCGGCGCTTATGCGGATATTTTCTTGCGCAACACTTTGGCTTCCGGTGTGGTGCCGCAAATTTCGGCAATAATGGGACCGTGCGCCGGCGGAGCGGTCTACTCGCCGGCAATTACAGATTTTATTTTAATGGTTAAGAAAACCAGCTTCATGTTTGTGACCGGCCCGGAAGTTGTCAAAACCGTGACTCACGAAGAGGTTACTTTTGAAGAACTTGGCGGTGCTGAAACCCACGCCACTAAAAGTGGTGTCTCTCATTTTGTATCCGAAAATGAAGTTGAGTGTTTACAGACAATCCGCAAGCTACTAAGTTATATGCCTCAAAACAATTTGGAGGACCCGCCGCGATTTGAATGCTCGGATGATAGCCATCGCACCGATGAAGAGTTGATGACTATTATCCCGGAAAATCCCAATAAACCTTATGAGATGCGGGATATTATTACCAGGGTGTTCGATGACAACGAATTTCTTGAAGTTCATGCGGATTATGCGCAAAATATTGTGGTAGGGTTTGGCCGTTTAGCCGGTCGGTCTGTTGGGATTGTTGCAAATCAACCCGCTGCCTTAGCTGGGGTGTTGGATATCGATTCATCAATTAAAGGCGCCAGATTTGTACGCTTTTGCGATGCGTTTAACATCCCAATCGTCACATTTGTGGATGTGCCGGGATTTTTGCCGGGCACGGATCAGGAGTGGCGGGGCATCATAAAAAACGGTGCCAAGCTTTTGTATGCTTATTGTGAAGCTACAGTCCCGAAAGTCACGGTCATTACTCGCAAGGCGTACGGCGGCGCTTATGATGTTATGAGCTCCAAGCACATTCGCGGTGATGTTAATTACGCGTGGCCGTCATCAGAGATTGCAGTCATGGGTCCCAAAGGCGCGGTGGAGATTATTTTCAAAAAAGATATTGAAAGAGCCGAGGACAAAGAAAAAACCACCGACCTGAAGGTAACGGAATATAGAGAGAAATTTGCTAATCCCTATATTGCGGCCGAACGCGGTTATATTGACGAAATCATTGAGCCACAAGAGACGAGACCGAAGTTGATTCGCTCTCTTGAAATGCTTGAAAATAAAGTAGACTCGAATCCGCGGAAGAAGCACGGGAATATTCCGCTTTAGTTAAGATTGAAGGTTGTAGAGCAAATGTCTTTTTTGCGGTGTTCAAAAAGATAGTTAAGTAAAAAAATGGAAAACATAGTTTCGAAAGTTAAAAGAAACCGGGCTGCTGAAGAGAAACAAGTTATCGATGAATTTGTGACAAGAGTGCGCGAGATGTTAGATGAGCGGGCAAAACGGATTGTTTTCTACGGCTCCCGTGCACGAGGCGATGCAGATGAGGAATCTGATTATGATTTTCTCGTTCTGGTTGAACCCTTCCATAAGAAGGACAAGAAAATAGTGAGAGATATAAGTACTGATATTTCTTATGATAATGATTGCTACATCTCAACGAGGACTATCAGTGCCTCTGAATTTACGGAAGATCGGTTTTTCTATTTTTATGAAAATGTCACCAAAGAGGGCATCGATTTGTGACCGTTCAAAACAGAAGAAAAGCTATCGAGAAAATGATCGAAAGAAAAGGAGCCTTCAAAGAAGCAAATTTACTTTGTGAAGAGGGTCTCTGCTACGGTGCTATATCGAGAGCTTATTATTCAATGTTTTATTTGACTCAAGCTGTTTTGACGACTAAAGATTTGTCACGAAAAAAGCACTCCGCTGTGATTTCGGCATTTGCCGAGCATTTTATCAAACAGGGCTTGCTTTCTAAAGACTTACATTCAAAAATACGTCAAGCTTTCGATGAGAGAAATGTTGCTGATTATGAAGTTGAGATTCTGAAATCCGAAGAAGATTCCATAGAGATTCTAAACTATGCCTTGGAGTTTTCTGAACAAGTTACTCCTTTTCTAAAAAACTGGATTGAAGAAAACAATTAGATATTTTCTAAGAATCACATGCCGCTAAACTTAAAACAAGAATTACACCGCCACTTCGGATTCGACGCCTTTCGGCCGGGGCAAGATGCAGCGATAAACCACGTTCTGAATAAAAACGACGCCCTGGTTGTGATGCCGACGGGGGCCGGGAAGTCGTTGTGCTACCAGCTTCCGGCCCTCTTAACGAAGGGCACAACTCTGGTAGTTTCACCACTCATCGCTTTAATGAAGGACCAGGTTGAAACCCTGCAAGCTTCTGGAAAAGCTGCGGCTTTTATAAACAGCTCTTTGTCGACTTCTGAGCAAAGCGAGCGCATTCGAGACATGAGAGAAGGGCGGTTCCAATTGATCTATGTCGCACCGGAACGATTTCGCAGCAGTGTTTTTCTCTCCGCGCTTGCCGAAGTTGAAGTTAGTTTATTTGTAGTTGACGAAGCACACTGTATCTCGCACTGGGGACATGATTTTCGTCCTGATTATTTGAATTTGAAAAATGTGATTTCTTCGCTCGACAACCCGACGGTGACGGCTTTGACCGCTACGGCGACAGTTAAAGTACAGGAAGATATTATCCAGCAGCTTGGATTGCTGAATTGCAAGAAAATTGTAACCGGGTTTAATCGTCCCAATCTTTCGTTTGAAGTTGAATACACGCTGGACGATAATGCCAAACGTTTTGAATTAGAGAAACTGTTAAAGAAACAACCGGGAAGCACGATCATTTACACCGGCAGGCGGCGGGAGGCTGAAGAGGTTGCGGAATTTGTAAGAATTATTTGTAAGCAGAAAACAGATTTTTATCACGCTGGCCTGAGTGCTGAATCACGCAGCCGCATTCAAGACGCTTTTATGAATAATGAAACCTCCGTCATCGTCGCCACGAACGCATTTGGCATGGGAGTGGACAAGCCGGATATTCGCAGAGTGATTCATTATACTTTACCCGGCACGTTGGAGGCCTATTATCAGGAGGCTGGCCGGGCCGGTCGTGACGGCGAACCTTCCCGGGTTATTTTGCTTTACTCGCCTGATGATCAAGGGTTGCAGAAATGGTTTATCGAAAACAGCTTGCCGACCCGGAAAGAATTGACGCAAATTTATGACGTGCTCAAAGGCTTTGCTGAGGACAACCTGATTCGTATAAACATGGGTTATTTGGAGAGAGCCACTGATCTTTACGAAACCAAGATACGCGTCGGAATTGCCGAGCTTCTGAAAGCGAAGGTCATGCAAGATTTGGGAGACCGGAACCAAACGTTGAACTTTAAACTCCTGCCCATTCAAAGGTTAGACCTTTCGACAAACGTTCGGGAGATAGAGAAAAGACGGCGGTATAGGCACCAACAATTAGACCAGATGATCGGTTATGCAGATAGTAGCCGGTGCAGGCGGCGGTTTATTCTGGAGCATTTCGGAGATAAGGGCGCTCCCGATGCTGAGCGGTGTTGTGATGTGTGCTTGAGGAAAAGTTCTATTTCTGCAAAAAAGCCAGCCGCCGACGGAGAGTATTCGGAAGTGGAAAAGACCGCGCTTATCATTTTGCATGCCGTCAAACATTTTAAACGCGAGGTTGGACGAAGCCGTTTGGTGGAAGTATTAACCGGGTCAAGAGGAAAAGAGATTTTTGCATTTGGCTGGCATAAAGTTAAGCATTACGGCCGGTTGCAGCATTACACGCAAGCACAATGCAAAGATTTTGTCGACCAACTTTTGAAGGAGCGTTATTTAAAACTGATTTGGAAAGATTATCCTCTTCTAAAGCTTACGCTGGAAGGAGAAGAGGCATTGCAAAAGCTTACCCCAATTCCGCTGGATCCCAAAGATGCCTCTGTTCCGGCACTCTCGGGCTCATCATCGCGATGGCTTTCGGGGGTGTCTTCAACTGACCAGGTCACACTGGCACTTTTTCGAAAGGGACTCTCAGCCGGGGGAATTGCGGAACAACGTAATTTATCCGCTCGTACCATATTTACTCACTTAAGCCACCTGATTGAATCCGATTTAGTTAAAGTCGTCGCGGTGGTTTCAGCGGATAAAGTTAAGGGTATCAGAAGTGCTATTAAAGTAGCCGGCATGCCCGCTTTAAAGCCCATAAAAGAAATTTTGTCGGACAATTACAGTTATGATGAAATAAAGTGTGTGGTCGCTGATGAAATGCGTCGGGGGAAAGGTTTAAAGGATAACGTTTCGGCTGAGTACTTTTAGCCTGGTCAAAAAACGAATAACGAATAACGAATAACCAATAACCCAAACAAGGAGGGTAACATGGCCGTTGCAAGAGTTACAACAATTACTTCGTCATCAGAAAAAGGGTTTCAGGATGCATTTCAAATAGGAATCGATCGCGCGACTTCAACCTTAAGAAACATTACCGGCGCTGAAATCGTTTCGCAAAAAGCCAAAATTGAAAACGCCAGGGTTTCCGAATATCGCGTCACAATGAATGTAACATTTATTCTGGATTAAGGACTGATTGAATTAAAAAGAGGATTCATGAATTTTCAGAAAGAAAACATCGAAGACGTCACGGTTGTGCGCGTTCAGGAATCACGCCTCGATAGCAATATTTCGTCTGATATGAAAACGGAGTTGCTGCGATTAATTGAAAGAGAAGGCGCGCAGAATATTTTAATCGATTTAAATCAAGTCGATTATGTGGACAGTTCAGGCTTAGGTGCCCTGTTGTTTGGGCACCGGCAAGCCAAGCTGAATTCCGGGAAACTCAAATTGGTCAATTTAAACACCAAGATTCTTACTCTTATTAAAATCGCGAAATTGGAAAATATTCTGGAGGGGCATCAAAACGAGAAGGAAGCCCTGAAGAGTTTTCAAAATGGCCAATAAATTTAAGAAGATCCTGATTGCCAACCGTGGTGAGATTGCGGTGCGCGTTATTCGCGCCTGTCAAGAGTTGGGAGTTTCAACTGTTGCCGTTTACTCTGAGGCCGACCGCCTCGCTTTGCATGTCCGATTCGCTGATGAGGCTTATTATTTAGGACCAGCGCCTTCGAATGAGAGTTATCTGGTTCAGGATAAGCTGATCGAAGTTGCTAAGAAATCGGGAGCAGACGCAGTCCACCCGGGGTACGGTTTCCTTGCGGAGAACCCGGAATTTGCTGAGCGAGTCGCTGGAGCTGGTTTAGTCTTTATTGGCCCGCCACCCAAAGCCATGCGCTTGATGGGGGATAAAACTGCAGCGCGGCAGAGGATGCTCAAAGCAAACGTGCCAATTGTCCCCGGAACGGATAAAGCTTTGCCAGATGAGGCAGCAGCAGCTGTTTTGGCTAACGATCTGGGCTACCCGGTTTTGTTAAAAGCGGTTGCGGGCGGCGGCGGTAAAGGTATGCGAGTCGTAAAAACCAAAACCGAAATTGCTTCCGCTTTTCGGACGGCAAAATCAGAAGCGGAGTCCGCATTTGGAGATGACCGGATCTACATCGAAAAATACTTGGAGGCGCCGAGGCACATCGAGTTTCAGATACTGGCAGATCAGCATGGCAATGTTTTACACTTGGGGGAGCGGGAGTGCTCTATTCAACGGCGCCATCAAAAAGTCATCGAGGAGGCACCATCTTGTATTATAGATGAGCAATTGCGTCAGAAAATGGCGACGGCAGCCGTGAATGCGGCGGTTGCTTGCGGATATCAAAATGCCGGTACCGTCGAATTTATGCTTGACAAAAACCACAATTTTTATTTCCTGGAAATGAATACGCGCTTGCAGGTTGAGCATCCGGTTACCGAAATGGTTACGGGGTTAGATTTGGTCAAAGAACAAATTCGAATTGCCGAGGGTGAACCGCTTGGGTATGAACAAAATGACATTCGTTTCACCGGTCACGCCATCGAGTGCCGGATTTATGCCGAAGATTCCACAAATAATTTTCTCCCCTCAACAGGGCGAATTAGTTTCATGTCACCGCCCAGCGGACCCGGCGTGCGGGACGATAACGGGTTTTATTCAGGCGCCGAAATCTCCATTTATTATGACCCGCTCATTTCCAAGTTAGTTACTTGGGGGAAGGATCGTACTGAGGCAATCTCAAGAATGAAAAGAGCGCTCAAAGAATACTGCCTCTTTGGGGTTGAAACGTCCATTCCATTTTGTCGTAAGGTCATGGAGCACGAAAAATTTGTTTCAGGTGATTTTGATACTCATTTTATAGAAAAAGAATTTCTAAACCATCCGGAAAAATTGGGCGAACTAACGGAAGGGGCTCCCGATCAAGAAATCGCTGCGATAGGTGCGGTTTTGTTTGAAAGCTTGCATAAACAAAGCAACCAGCGGCTTAAGTCGGCTGAAACAAATTCAAAAGCCAGTAGATGGAAAATGACGAGTCGTTTAAATAACCTGTGATTTGAATTTAGTTATTTGCAGTTTTGAACAATTTTTGGTATCTTTTGATAGTTGAAGATTAACTCATTTGTTTTAGAGAGAAATTTTGAGCAGTAACAATCACATCATCGAAAATCTCCTCAAAGGCGACCGACGAGCCCTGGCAAAGTCGATTTCACTGATCGAAAATGAAGATCCGCAATCGCCTGAAATCCTTGATTCTGTTTATGCAAAATTAGGGAAGGCCTATCGAATTGGCATTACCGGACCTCCGGGTGCCGGTAAAAGTACTCTCGTTGATCAGCTCGTAAAGTACTATCGCAAGCAAGGCCACTCGGTCGGCGTCATTGCGGTTGATCCAACCAGTCCGTTTACAGGCGGCGCTCTTTTAGGCGACCGCATTCGCATGAATGATCTCGTCCTCGATGAAGGTGTGTTCATTCGCAGTATGGCGAGTCGTGGCAGCTTGGGTGGGCTTTCGCAAAAAGCCAACGATGCTGCGGATGTCATGGATGCCTCCGGGAAAGATTTTGTGATTTTGGAAACCGTCGGCGTGGGGCAGTCAGAGTTGGATGTGGTCGAGGTGGCAGATACGACGGTGGTCGTTTTGGTGCCGGAGTCAGGGGACTCGGTACAAGCGATGAAAGCGGGATTAATGGAGATCGCCGATTTGTTTGTTTTAAATAAAGCGGATCGAGACGGCGCTCAAAATGCCATTGTCGAAATCGAATCGATGCTTCATCTGCGGGCGCAACGGGATTGGAATCCAAAAGTCTTGCGGGCAATCGCCAGCCAGGGTGAAGGTATTTCCGAGATTGCCGAAATGATTAATAAGCATCGAAAATTCTTGGAAGAAAACAATTTATTAAATCAAAAAAGAAAAGAACGCATTTCAAAGAAAATTCAATCGATTGTCCGGCAGCGTTTTGAAAAAGAATTCTGGGATGATTCAAACCGCAAGACACTGATTGAAAATCTCGAAAGTTCAAATGATTTGAATCTGTCCCCCTATAAAATTGCGGATCAACTTGTGGAAAACTTCAAAAGTAGAATGGAGAAAAAAAATGAATAATGGACATCTTGACAAGGTCATAGCTCAGAAAAAACAGTGGCGTGAGGCTAAGCAGCAAAAAACACGCGACCGTGACGCGAAATTTGTAACGGTTTCGAGCGAGCCAATTAAAGACCTTTATACTCCTGATGACTCGCAGGACGTCGATTTCTTTGAAGACATTGGTTTTCCCGGCGAGTTTCCTTACACCAGGGGCATTCACCACAACATGTACCGCGGCCGTTTGTGGACCATGCGGCAATTCGCCGGCTTCGGTATGGCGAAAGATACCAACGAGCGCTTTAAGTATCTCCTCGAACATGGTCAGGACGGGCTCTCCGTTGCTTTTGATTTGCCGACCTTAATGGGTGTCGATTCCGACGATCCGAAAAGCGAGGGCGAAGTCGGTACCTGCGGTGTGGCCATCGATTCGCTGGCCGATATGGAGGTGTTGTTTGAGGGTATTCCTCTGGATAAAATCAGCACTTCGATGACCATCAACTCTCCTGCGGCCATTCTGCTGGCCTTTTATATTTGCGTTGCCGAAAAACAAGGTGTACCTCAGGAAAAGCTGCGCGGCACTTTGCAAAATGACATTTTAAAAGAGTATACCGCCCAGAAAGAATTTATCTTTCCGCCTGAGCCCTCGATGCGGATTATTGTTGACTCGGTTGAGTACTGCACCAAACATGTGCCGATGTGGAATACGATTTCGATTAGCGGCTACCATATTCGTGAAGCCGGTTCGACAGCGGTTCAGGAGCTGGCTTTTACGCTGGCCGATGGTTTTGCTTATGTCGAAGCTTGCATAGAACGAGGCCTTGACATCGACGAATTTGCGCCGCGATTCTCCCACTTTTTTAATTCCCACATTGACTTTTTTGAGGAGATTGCCAAGTTTCGGGCGGCACGACGGATTTACGCGAAAAGAATGCGCTACAAATACGGTGCAAAAAATGAGAAATCATGGAAGCTGAGATTCCATACACAAACAGCCGGCTGCTCGTTAACCGGCCAGCAGCCCGAAAATAATATCATACGCACAGCTTTTGAAGCAATGGCCGGCGTTTTGGGCGGCACTCAATCCCTGCACACAAATTCTTTGGATGAAACCTGGGCGTTGCCTTCCGAGTACGCTGCGAAGATTGCTTTGCGAACACAGCAAATTATCGCTTATGAAACCGGTGTTGTTAACACAATTGATCCTTTTGCCGGCTCCTATTTTATGGAAAGCTTAACCAATAAAATGGAGCAAGAGGCTGAAGAGTATTTTGAGAGAATCGATGCGCTAGGCGGTGTTATCCCCGCGATTGAAAAAGGATTCTTCCAGAGAGATATCGCCAAGGCAGCGAGAAAATATCAGGATGAGATTGAAGCGAAGGACCGCTTGATCGTCGGGGTGAATTCTCATAAAGAAAAAGACGAAAAACTGGATATCCCGATCTTAAGGATCGATGAAAAAGTCACCAAGGAACAAATCGACAGTTTGAACAAAATGAAAACAGGCCGCAATCAGGTTTCAGTGGACGAAGCTTTAAACCAATTGCAAGAAGCGGCACGTGACGGCTCGAATCTCATGCCAAGGTTTATTGAGTGTGCAAAAGCCTATGCCACAATTGGTGAAATGATAGATGTTTTGAAAGATGAGTTCGGAGTGTATAAAGAACCGATTATTTTTTAAACCCGAAACCCGAAATTCGAAACCCGAAACTAAAAAATCGAAACTAATTCTATGGAAAAAAAAATCAGAGTACTGGTAGGAAAAGCCGGTTTGGACGGCCACGATCGCGGCGCAAAAGTGATCGCCAGCGCCTTGCGCGACGCCGGATTTGAAGTTATTTATTCCGGCCTGCATCAAACGCCGGAAATGATTGTCGAAGCCGCCCTTCAGGAAGATGTGGATGTGATCGGCTTAAGCATCCTTTCGGGTGCTCACATGACTTTGTTTCCCAAAATTAAAAAACTCATGGAAGAAAAAGGCATGAACGATGTCCTGCTGACCGGCGGCGGCATTATCCCCCCTGATGATGCGAAAGCTTTGGAGGAGCAGGGCACCGGCAAACTGTTCGGCCCCGGTTCGGAGTCAGGAGAAATTATCGCTTATATAAAAGATTGGGTAGCAAAGAATAGGTGAGTGTGAAGTTGCTTTTGTCTTAAGAAAATTTAACCCACACTTGTGGGTTTTTTATTTTAGACGCTTGTTTCGAAGATCATCCGATGACTTCAAGTCATCGGATGAATGGAAGGTACCATGTCCGTTGAAATTATAATTCCCCCCGCACTCAGGCAATATGCAGAAAATCGAGATAGCGTCAAGCTGTCGGGGCAAAATATCGGTGAGCTTCTGGATAATTTAATGCAAAAATTCCCCAATATGAAGAAGCATCTTTTTAGCGAGGATGGACAGATTCGCAATTTCGTCAATGTTTATGTGAACGATGATGACATTCGGTATCTCGAAAATAGCGAGACCCAGTTAAAAGAGGGAGATGTCATCAGTATAATTCCTTCAGTGGCGGGCGGGTAGTGACGTGTCGGAATTGGTAGCGAAGCAGATCGAGTTATCCTTGAAGGGGAATTCGAAATTTCTGTAACAGAATTAAATACAAAAATCCTTAGCAAAGATGAACAGGTTATTATAGACGTCCGCGAGCCGCACGAATTTGATATTTGCCGCATCCCCAATTCGCGGTTGATTCCTTTAGGTGAACTTGAAAAGAGCGTTCATGAATTAGAGCGTTCTCAGGAGATTGTCGTTCATTGCCGTTCAGGCGAGCGCAGCGCTAAGGCGATAAAATTTTTGCGGGAAGCGGGTTTTGAGAAAGTTAAGAATCTCAAAGGGGGAATTTTAGCTTGGGCGGATGAGGTTGACCCGAGTGTGCCGAAGTATTGATTTACCAAATTTGTTTTATCTTACACCTATCTTTATTTTCCTCTATTTTCTCTTCAAGAATTTCTAAAAATTTTTCTTGACTCCCAAAATTAATTTTTTATATTATGAATGAATATTCATTCATTTCTATGGAATATTTTAACTCAGTCGCCGAGTTATATAAGGTAAGGAAACCAATCATGCCTTCCAAGGACGATAAAAGATCCCGCATTTTAAAAGCCGCAGTTAAAGTTTTTGCCCAACTAGGTTTCTACAACGCCAAAGTCTCGCAAATTGCCAAGAATGCCGGCATCGCCGATGGCACCATTTACCTCTACTTTAAGAATAAAGACGAGATTCTCATTTCTATTTTTGAAGAGGAAATGGCAAAATTTATTTCTAAAGTCAGTAAGGAAATTGAATCCGCAGCAGATGTTAAAAATAAACTCCGGGTTTTTGCTAAGACTCATCTGAATTTTGTAAAAAAGAACCCCAGGTTGGCGCAGGTTTTTCAGCTTGAGCTGCGGCAAAGCAACAAATTTATCAAAGAATACGCCGGTTCAAAACTTAAGGAATATCTAAATGTGGCGGGGGATATTATCGAAGAAGGGCAGCGGCATGGGGTCATTCGCAAAGACATTCACCCCGGACTGATAAAACGAGCTCTGTTTGGCTCGCTGGATGAAGTTGCCACGCACTGGGTTTTAATGAAAAACGGCAAATATGATTTGGAAAAGTCCGCTGAGCAGATCGCAGATATTTTTATAAATGGAATAGCCAAAACTTAATCAATGATTAGCAGGGGAGAAAAGAAAAACATGGCCGAAACGGTAAAAGAA
>JADFPY010000101.1 GCA_022562085.1 candidate division KSB1 bacterium
TAGTCACGTTGTTTCCCGCCATGAGCATAACGTGGTCCCGAACCCCGTTGAGACTGCGAACAACCGTAGCATCGCCGATTTTTGAGTCCGTCACCGATCCGTCGGCAATCGCATGTGCATAAAAACTGGCAGCAGCCGAGGTCAGCTCTGTGCGCGGCTCCAGCTCACTGCCGCCGTCCACGGAAATACTTAGCCAAAGCGGCTGGCCGAAAGAAAGATCGAGCGGCGTCACCGTTCCCAAAATCACGTTGACCAAACCATCGATCGCTTCAACTTGCTGGCTTTCCTGCCACAGCAGATTGCCGCCGCTTAATGCATCATAAAGTTTGAAATTAAGTTCCACAAAGCCGTCGATGGCGTTGCCGGAGGCGTCGGTGAGCTTGCCCTGGTAGGTCAATGTCTGCGGCGCTTGAGCAAATGCAAACGTGGCAAATATTGTGAAACATAAAATCTGAAATAATTTCGATTTCATCGTTCTTCTCCATTTTTATCGTGCTGATAAATCGATCACTATTTCAGCAGAGTCAGTTTCTTTGAGGCCATAAAATGATTTGCCTTCATCATATAGAAATAGACGCCGCTGGGCAGGTGCGCCGCCTCAAATTGCAGCTTGTATTCGCCCGCAGCCATTTCCTCATCTACTAAGGTGGCGACTTCCCGCCCCAACAAGTCGAAAAGCTTAAGTGAAACATGCGACCGCCCGGGCAAGGCAAACTGAATGGTCGTGGTCGGGTTAAATGGATTCGGATAATTTTGCTCCAGCCGAAACGTTTCGGGCAGCGTGTTTTGCTCGATTTCCTCAACACTGGTGACGACCACACCGGCTTGCGCCCAAAATCCGGCGCTGAGTGTATGATCCGCGCTGCTTCCTGTACCAACAGCAGGTTGTCCCACCGTCCCTGTCAAGCGATAACTGCCATTTGACATTGTGGCGCCGCCATTTGAAATGATTTGGTGGGTAATTTGAGTTTGCGCAATTGCAGTTTGCATGCTAAACCCAAATATGAAAAAGACGGCAAAGTTAAGTTTAACGAGATATTTCATAGTACTATCCTCCGTTTAATGATTTTTAGTTAATTGACAATTAAAGACATTTGCTTTTGTGGGACACAGATGGATCTGTGATAAGTACCAGAGCCGCTCATGTCCTTCTCACTATATATTACACCAAATCTATGTTTTTTTTATCATGCCGTGCTTGTGCGTGGCTAAATCGGAGGTAGTGTATCAATTAGAAGACGGTCTTAATTTAAATGCAGCTATAGCCATCCGCCGTATAAACGTTTGAACCAGACAGTAGGCTCTGGATTTCTTAGTTGACTTTGAGTTCTCACTAATGTTAATTTCAGTGTAATCAGCGACGGTGCTCTTTCGCCGTGCTGCAGGTTAAACGCAAAGCCGTTAGGCAGGTAGAGTTCTGTATTCTGGCTGGGGATGTTGGCGGCTCTAATTGCAGGATTTGCTGTGGCGTTCCCGGTGAATTACATCTTAGTTGGAAGGGTATTCGACATCAGCATTAAATGGCGTGCCTAAACTTAGTTCGTCATCAGTTCTAATGAAAATGTCATGAGTTTAGTTAAAGAAGAAAACAACTACATTTCGGCTCTGCACTTCGATTGGCTCACCAAGTTTTATGATCCAATTATGCAATGGACAATGCGCGAGCAGACCTTTAAACGCCAGCTCATACAGCAGGCCAATATCAAAGCCGGGCATCGGGTGCTCGATCTCGGATGTGGCACCGCCACGTTAAGCATCATGCTCAAGGAGATTCATCCGGCAGCCGAAGTCATCGGATTGGATGGCGACGAAAAGGCGTTGTCGATCGCTCAAAGGAAAATCGCCGATGCCGGTTTGGATATAGAATTAAAGAAAGGTATGTCGTTCGACTTGGACTTTCCGAACCACTCCCTTGATGTTGTAGTCTCGAGTTTACTTTTCCATCATTTAACCACAGAAAAAAAACTCCAAACATTTGCAGAAATCAAACAGGCGCTGAAACCAGATGGGGAGCTACACATAGCCGATTGGGGTAAGCCACAAAATTTTCTTATGCGCGGCGCCTTTTGGGTCGTGCAATTGCTGGACGGTTTCGAAACCACAGGTGAGAGCGTTCAGGGGAAATTGCTTGGGTATATGGAGCAAATAGGCTTTAAAGAGGTCAAGGAAACGAAACGGTTTGCCACACTCTTTGGCACGGTCTGCCTTTACCGCGGTTCGCTTAAATAAGCTCGATTTCTTGCAAAAAAGCGCAACGTCATTTCAAACGAAGTGACAAGGCACACCAAACAAAATCAGACTTTAACGAAGTCTCGTCTGCTTTTAAAAAGGAGGGTTCCATCGATGCGCTATCGATTGCTGGTTACAATTTTTATTTCCCTGAGCAGTTTGAGTTGCCGGAATGAAGCAAAGGTAACCGTATCTTCGGTTCACTTCTGGACCGATTCGCAAATCGACGTACAAGCCGGCCAGACGGTTACCATAAAGGCAACTGGCGAGGTCTACGGCCGCTATGCTCCGCCCGAACGCGTCTGGGGGCCCATCGGCCCGGAAGGACAAACCGACGAGCTCGCGGATTCGCTGTGGATGCTGCCGGGCGTGCCCAAGATCATTCTGATCGCCAAGATAGGAGAGGATGGCGAGCCGTTCGAGGTGGGAAGTGAAATGAGAATCTCCGCCGAGCGCCAGGGACGCTTGTTCCTGGGTGTTAATGACAGGGTCTACTTGCATCCGCAGGATCACCACTACCAAGAAGGCGTCACGCAACAAATGCACACCGGTTGTTATGAGGACAACAAAGGCGAGTTTACAGCGAAGATCACATTTCATTAATTTCACTCTTTAATCACTCAATCTATATCAGCAAGGAGGATACGAACATGTTTAATCGATTCAGTGCTACAGTTCTGTTTTTGATTCTGGGTGTCGGCCTAATTTTCGCCCAGGGTGATCAGAAAACCGAATCAGAGGATGTGGTACAAACTTTAAAGAGTTACGCCGCTGCCGTCCAGAGCAAGGATATCGATGAAATCGAGAAGTACGTGGTCACCAGCGAAGACTTCACGGTCTTTGAAGGCGGGCATATCAATTGGGGTTGGCCCGATTATCGGGATAATCACCTCGCCCCGGAATTAGAAGCCTTTCTTGAATTTCAATACAATTATCAAAATATTAAAGCACAGGTCTTGGGCGACATGGCTTACGCGACCTTGAAATATAATATTGCCATTAAAATGAAAGAACGGGAGGAAGTTTCAGGGGAAGGTCTGGCAACCGCTGTGCTGATCAAAAAAGCGGGTCAGTGGAAAATTCAGCACATGCACACGTCGAGGATTCCAAAACGCGAGCATTAACAAAATTCTGAATTTGGACATTGGCCGACATCACTTGTTTTTTGGCGATGGTTTAAAGCGAAACTACTGACTCAGCTCCGCTGGTTTTGCGTCTTGAACCACCGTAATTTTTACTTCAGCCCACTTGCCGATTGCTTCATTGAGTTTTTTGGGGTTTACCGGCTTTGAAAGGTAGTCATCCATTCCGGCTTCCAGGCATTTTTCCCGGTCTCCTTTAATAGCATTTGCGGTTACGGCCGCAAAATAGACTGGGAGTTTAATTTCATTTTCGATAAGCGTTTTTGGATTGCAAAACTCGAACGCGCAGAGTCCTTACTTTAAACACCGATTTCATCAATGACCTTGACTGAGCTGCTCAAAATATCACTCTCATCATAAACACTGGTATCGTTCAGCTTAAAATTGCTCAAGATTTGTTTCAGCTGAATTGCCTGACTTGATAATTCTTCAGAAGCCGATGCACTCTCTTCTGCATTCGCTGTATTTGCCTGGGTAACCTGACCAATTTGACCCAAGCCGGAATTCACTTGCTCAATTCCCTTCGCTTGCTCAGTAGACGCACTTGCGATTTCACCAATCAGATCCGTGACCTTAGTAACTCCCGAAACAATCTCATCTAAAGCTTTCGCGGTTACATTCGCGAGCCTCGTCCCGTTTTCGACTTTCGTCACGGAATCTTCAATTAACTCTGTGGTCTCCTGGGCAGCTTTCGCACTCCGCTGCGCCAGATTGCGAACTTCCTCAGCAACAACCGCAAAACCTTTCCCTTGTATGCAAACAAATAAAAAGTGAGAACTATATTTCAGACTGAAGATATGAAGTTTCGATTAAATATTGTACTGCTAATTACCCTCGGCTTTAGTTGTCAAAAGAGACAACAGTTACGGTTTCTTCAGTAGACATTTGGACCGGCACGAAGATCGAGGTTAAAGCGGGCCAGATCATTATGATAGAAGCAATAGGTGAGGTTTATGGTCGGTATAACCCACCCGGTCATATCTGGGGCCCGCTCGGACCGGATGGGCAAACGGACGAAATCGCCGATTCGCTATGGATGCTGCCAGGTGTGCCCAAAATAGCTTTGATCGCCAAAATTGGTGAAGAAGGCAAACCTTCAAGATAGGAAGCATGACTAAAATTTCTACTCAGTACGATGGACAATTATTCTTGGGGCTAAATGATCGAATTTATTTGCATCCCCAGGATCACCATTATATTGAAGGGGAATCACGTCAAATTCACGTTGGTTGCTATGAAGATAACAAGGGCGAATTTACGGCACGGATTAGAGTCAACGATCCTTAAATTTGTAAGCTAATTGATTTTTGCAATCGCAGTTTTCACGTGTGACGGCTTACCCGTCTGAGTCCAGGCAAAGAAAATTTCGCTGTTCCTGATGACCATCTTCGGCATGCCGCTCGCGCGTTCCTTACTCGATTCGGTGACCGTCATCGACTCATCTTTAGTGCAATCCCAGTGAACGCGCCGAACTCGCAGCTCGGCATTATTGCCGGTATTTTCCATCCAACTCACAAGCACGCTACCACTCGGGAGGATCACCGTGTCAACCCGGCCAACAGGATCGCCGTCATCCACAACGATGGGATCGCCGAATGTACGGCCTTCATCATTTGAGAAAATCACCTTTACGCGCGCAATTTCATTTGCCCAGGTAAACCAGGCAACCGCGACTTTTTCTCCTTGTGCTGCTATGGCAGGACCATTCACCGGGCATCCCGCGATCTCCCAGTTATCTTCATACAAGGTTTGCGGCTCCGACCAGGCGCCATTCTGAAAACGAACAATTGAGATGTCCCTGATTTCCTTTTCAGAGCGATCTCGGTAGACTACCAAAGCGCCGTTTGGAGTGCGGACTGCAGAAGTGGGGCAGCAGTCACAAATGCGCTGATCTAAAACAGTTTCATTTGATAATTGACCTTCTTTGCTAAGCATGGCAAAACGCAGGGTCATTTCATCGGTTGGCGCGCCGTGTCCGCCATGGCTATTGCCGCCTTTGGCAAAATTTCGCCCGTCCAGCCAAACAGTAAAAAGTTGTCCATCATTCCATGGCAGCAAAGAGACAAAACCGTGCTCGGTTTGGGTGCCGTCCCGGTGCGGGACGATTGCTTTTCCCCAACTCTTGCCGTCTGGTGAGAATGCGAGATTCACATCATAGGCGTAGCTTCCTTGACCGCTCATCGGCAGCCAGTGCGCAGCAAGCGAGCCGTCTTTAAATGCCACCATCGAAGGAAAGTCGGCCCAGTTAACAAACCAGTTTTCACCTTGAGCAACTATTTGAGGCTTCGACCAGTTTTTTTCTTGGCGAACAGAAAATTTTAGTGCGGGGTTCTCGTTATCTGTTTTCTCGATCCAGCTCAAGTAAACTTGACCGTCGTCGCCGACGGATAAATTGGGTTCGGCGCTGCTCTCGCCCGCTGGATTAGAGATTTCCTTTATAGAAAGTCTCTCTTGCTCTTGTTGACAATTACTGAATAAAAGGATTAGGAAGAGGAAAAATAGAGTAGAGAAAAATGTAAGTTTCATACCAGTTTCCTTCAAAATTGTTATAAATTAATGAACAGGGATAGTCATAATTTTTTTAATTTTAGTCACTGCCGTGCATCAGGCCGTTGCAGATTCCGGTTTTATAGTTCTGGGTTCTTTTGCAACAGCCTGCTTCGCGGGCATGACGTTTCTTCGGGTGGTAAATATTTTAAACCATATTAACAAATTTACTTTCAAATGCAAATATAAATCTCTAAATTCTTCATCAGTAATTGTAATTTCACTCGTAGACTTTAAGTAAGAAATATTGATAATGAGCGAAACCGTTAAGCAGCTTGAATCCAGACTGGAAAAACTTAAGAATGCGAATACAACTGAAAAAGTTGATCTTCTGGTTGAGCTTGCCTGGAACATAGGTTATGATGATCTTCAGCGGGCATTTGATCTTAACAAACAGGCCCAAAAACTTGCTGAGAAACTTTCCTATGAATCCGGTCTTGCGTTTGTAAACCGCAATCTGGGTTTCTATTATTACACAAAATCGGATTTTTCCGAAGCGCTTAAAAAGTCGGTTGAAGCCCTGAAGAAATTTGAAGAACTTGAAAATAAAAATGAACAAGCAAACGTTTTGGGAAATCTTGGTTTGATTTATTGGAGCCTGGGCAATTTCGAACTGGCACTTGACCATCTGCACAAAAGTGAAAAACTTTTTAAAGAAATTGAAAATATGCAGAGACTTCCCTGGACACTTACGACTTTAGGGGGAGTTTATCAAAATCTCGGTGATATAAACAAGGCTTTGCGATACCACAATAAAAGTTTAAAATTATTTCGTTCTAATGAAAACAAATTAGGAGAGGCCAGGGCGCTTTCCGGGCTCGGCACGGTTTACGAAAGCGAAAAAAAATTCGAGAAAGCAGTAGAACGTAATCAGGCAGCTCTGAAGATTTTCCTGGAAGTAAAAAATGACTTGGGAGAATCAAGGGTCTACAACGACTTAGGTTCCATTCACCAATTACAAGGCAATTTTGACGAAGCGCTTAAATATCACCAGGCGAGCCTCCGGATACGACAAAAACTTGGTCTCAAGCACGCTGAAATTACCAGTCTGCTCAATTTAGGAAAACTCTACATTCAAATTAAGGATTCTGAAAAAGCATTGGGCTTTCTGCAAAAAGCATTGGTCTATGCGAAGCAAAGCGATGCCAAACCCAAGCTTTATCAAGTGCACCAGGCTTTGTCCGAGGCCTACGAGCAGCAAGGCGATCTAGCGAGGGCCCTGAAGCATCTTAAGTCATTTGAAAAAATAAAAGACATAGTTCTTGGCGATGAAACGAAAACCAAGCTCAAAAATATGGAAATTCATTTTGAAGTGGAAAAGTCGCAAAAGGAAGCTGAGATTCATCGTCTCAAGAATATAGAGTTAAAGCAGGCATTGGATAATTTACGCGAAACCCAGGTGCAGCTTGTGCAGACCGAAAAAATGGCTGCTTTGGGTCAGATCACCGCCGGCATTGCACATGAGATCAACAATCCAATCGGCGCGGTTAAAAGTTCGGCGGATGTTTCCATTCGCGGTCTTAAAAAAATTAAGCAAGTGCTCGAACAGAGCGAATCGATTCAGGACGTACTTAATAGCAACTCCTATCAAAAAGCGCTGGATATTCTTGAGACAAATAGCGAAGTAACGCTTTCGGCTGTGGAGCGAATCGCCAGCATCGTCAACAGTTTGAAAAACTTTGCCCGCCTCGACGAAGCAGAATACAAAAAGGCTGATCTGCACGAAGGCATCGAGAGTACCCTGACTTTGATTCAGCACGAAATCGGGAAAAATATTAAAATAGAAAAGGACTTTGGGAAAATTCCGGCAATGAATCACTTTCCGAATCAACTCAATCAAGTGTTTATGACTTTGCTAAGAAATGCAATTCAGGCCATCGGCAAAAAAGGCGCTATTAGTATTAAAACCCAACTTAATGGCAAAAATGCCATCATCAAGATTGCGGATACCGGCCGGGGGATGCCGCCCGAAATCCGTGATTCGCTTTTTGAGCTCGGTTTTACAACCAAACGCTCGCGTGTGGGGGTAGGGATGGGACTCTATACTGCTTATAATATTGTTCAGAAGCACAAAGGCACGATTGAAGTCACAAGTGAGGTTGGTAAGGGTACTGAATTTGTGATTAAGCTGCCATTAAATTCAAACTAATTATTTCAGCCAAAGCTGCCAAGCCTGTTCTAAACCTAACTAAGGACAGCAAGCCTCTGCAATTTTTTTGCTTTATCTTTTCGTTCCTTCGACTTTGCTGGACAAGCTTAGTGACTCTACGTGAGCTTTTTAAATCTTTGGGGTTCTTCAAATGAAAATCACTTACAAAGTAAACTTCGATTTTGAGTTGGATCAGGTCATTCAACTTTACCACGACTCAACGCTTGGTGACAGAAGGCCGGTCGACGACAGAGAATGCATGTTCCGGATGATGAAAGAGGCAAACCTGATTGTGACCGCCTGGGACAATGATTTGCTGGTCGGTATCTCCCGAAACCTGACCGATTTCTGTTACATCGCTTACTTAGCGGATCTGGCCGTGCATGAATCGTATCAAAAAATGGGAATAGGGAAGGAACTTATCCGCAGAACTCAGGCAGAATTGGGAACTAAATGCCGGTTGATTTTGCTTTCCGCCCCGAAAGCCGCGGCGTACTATCCCCACATCGGCTTTTCAAGACACCCCGAAGCCTGGATGCTGGCTCCCGGTGAGCAAGTTAGATGAGGAGGGCCCACCGCTTAAGTAGCCCTCTCATATCAGCGTGCAAACATGCGCTGCAAGTCAACCTCGGGTTAGAAAACAACGAAACGGTCCTTATCGTAACTGATGCAGAAAAACGCCAAATCGGCCAGGCATTTAAGGAAGCCGCGCTAGAAATCACATCGCAGATTGATTTTCTTGAAATTCCAATTCCTAAATTTATTGGAGAAGAACCGCCTGATTTTGCTGCTGAAAAAATGTTGTCGGCAGATGTTATTTTAATGCCGCTGGCCAAATCCCTGTCCTGGACCCGGGCCCGCAGGGAAGCCACGCAAACGGGGGCACGAATTGGCTCGATGCCGCAAATTACCGAAAACATTATTCTGCGAACGTTTCCAATTGATTATGAATCCATCAAGCGCCGGGTGAACAAATTAGACGATCTTTTCGATGCAGCGACTAAAGTCAAAGTCACAACAAAATTGGGTACAAATCTCGAGTTCAGTGTTTCCGGGAGAAAGGGCAGGGGACGCAATGGCGGCGTGTATACCCGCAAAGGTGCCTGGGGGAATTTACCCTGTGGAGAAGCTTTCATTGCCCCGGTTGAAGGTTCAGTGAATGGACTTTACTTCGTTGATGCTTCTCACGCGGGAGTTGGTGAAATTTTCGAGCCAATTAAAGTCACAGTAGAAAATGGATTCGCCGTCAATATCGAGGGTGGACCCGAGGCAACGATTCTCTCGAACATGCTGACAGCAGTTGACGATCCGAACGCATTTAACATCGCCGAATTCGGTATCGGCTGCAATGACAAGGCAAAAATTATCGGAATTACTTTGGAGGATGAAAAAGTTCTGGGAACTTGCCATATTGCCTTGGGCAGAAATCTGTTCTTTGGCGGGACAGTCGATGTCGGTGTGCATGTGGATGGGGTGATCAAGTCGCCTACCATTTATTTTGATAATCAGAAAATAATGGAAGAAGGTGAGTTGATCATTTAAAATGGCTCTATCGATCAGAGTGGATAAAGTAGTACTTCTACGGATGCTTTGGCCACGGATTCACACTGATGAAACGCGGATTTTGTTTTATATTCGAAGCGTTTGAATTCTACTTTTTCTTTGCCGAATTATCCTTAGCAACTTTAAGTTTCGCGATTACTTTTTATCCACAATGACACCTTTTCTAAGCTCATTTAATCCGTGAAGTTCAATCTGTGTTAATCCGTGGCTTTATTTTTTTCTAAGATGTTTACCAACTCGAATTAACATAGAATCTTTAAAATTTTCCTTGACTTCATGAAACTTTTTACTAAATTAGTTGTATAATACAACTATTAGTACTTACAAATAACTTGTCATGAATGAAAAAACAACCGATAATCAAATTCTACAATTTCACCAGCAAATCGTTGAGCTGATCAAGAAATACCAGTTTCGCGATCGCAATCAAATTTGCTGCTTCGGTATCTCGGTGAGCCAGTGCTATGTTTTGGAGGCACTTCACACCCATGGCCCGCTTACGATGAATGAATTGGCAAAAAAAATGTACCTCAAAATTAGTACTATGACTCGGGTCGTCGAGCAGTTGGTGAAAAAGAAGTATGTTAGGCGGGAAGAAGGTTTAAGCGATCGCCGGGTTCGCTTCATTAACTTAACAAAACAGGGCAGAGCGATTTATAAAAAAGCCTGGGAAAACATATTCGAATCTGAAAAAGTCATCTTGAAAAATATTCCCTCGGAGCATAAAGCAGTTCTGATTGATGTTTTAACGAGATTAAATCAAGCAGTCAGCAGTTGGCAATCTTGCTGTGAAATTCCCGCGGAGAAAGCTTAAAAAATTTTATATAATTAGTTGCCTCATACAAATATATTTGGAAGTTCATGAAAGTAAAAAGCACAGAAGATATCAAAATACTTGCGGCTCGGAAAGAGGATTTACCTGCAATTAAAGCCCTTCTCGAATCGGTAAATTTACCTTTGCAGGGAGTCGAAGATCATTTCGATAATTTTATTCTACTTAAAAAGGAGGATGTGCTTCGTGGAACGGTCGGGCTTGAGATTTATAACGACAAAGCGCTGCTGCGTTCCTTAGCAGTTGCCGGGGCGCATCAAGGACAAGGATTTGGGCAAAAACTTTATTTTGCCATTATTGAAAAGGCAAGAGAGCACGGTATCAGGGTAATCTATCTTTTGACCGAAACGGCAGAAAAGTTTTTTGCTAAACAAGGGTTTGAAAAGATATCCCGAAACTCGGTTGACACTGAAGTTAAAGAATCTATAGAGTTTCGATCTGCCTGCCCGGAGAGCGCTTCATGTATGCGGTTAAGATTGTAATAGAGCAATTATTAGTACCTGAATCGTGAAGTCTTGTCTTACTCGATAAAAGCATTCGAGCACAAGCTTTTTGGCAAGACTTGAAATCACAAACCGCAAAAGCCAAATAACAAATGCCGACGGTTCGGCATCAAACAAAGACAAAAGTCCCTTGATCGTGCTGTTGTATTGTTTATTGTGATTTGCAGTTTGAGTTTTATCCCCGACCAAACTTGTCCCCGAATTCTTTAATCGGGGAACATTCGGGGACAAGCTTGGGATTTGTTTTTTTGATTTTGGAATTTCCGGCTTGCCCCGTTGGATATGTATCCCACGGGGCTTGTCCGGGTTAGGCGAGCTAAATGTTACCGGAGAAACAGAAAAAAGCATGGAATGATTTTTATGATTCAGCGTGCCATAATACTACTTTAGAAGCCAAAACAACATTAATGCTGCATCTTGCATCGGCGATGGCGGTTGGGTGTTACCCCTGAATGGAACATTACTTTGGTGTAGCCAAAGAACAGGGGATATCCGATGAAGAAATCGGGGCGGTTCAAGCTATCGTTATGGCTGTTTCCGGAGGTAGAGTTCGGGCCCAGTTTCGAGAAGCACGCGTTCATCATAAAAAGCGAAAATAAAACATTTATTAAATCAAATAGAAGGAGTATTAAAATGAGCATTGTACCAGATAATTCAATTAAAGAGACTGTAAAAAAAGCCTACGGCCAAATCGCCGTCGAAGAGGGTAGAGGATGCTGTGGCGGATCAGGTGTAGGTCAGGAGGTGATTTCAAAGTCAATCGGCTATTCGGAGGATGAACTAAAATCCGTGCCGGACGGTTCCAACCTTGGCCTGGGCTGCGGCAATCCAACAGCCATTGCCAGCCTGAATCCTGGTGAGACCGTACTTGATTTGGGTTCCGGTGCCGGATTTGACTGTTTTCTGGCAGCTAAACAAGTCGGTGAAACGGGTAAAATCATCGGGGTTGACATGACGCCGGAAATGATAAAGAAAGCTCGCACCCATGCGGAAAAAGGCGGCTACGCCAATGTCGAATTCCGGCAGGGTGAAATCGAAGACCTGCCGGTGGAAAATAATTCAATCGATGTCGTTATTAGCAACTGTGTTATCAATCTCTCACCGGATAAACAGGCAGTTTACAACGAAATCTACCGGGTTCTAAAACCAGGCGGCCGGATCATGATCTCGGACATCGCTTTAAAAAAGTCTTTACCTGAGCAAGTATTAAAAAGTGTTGAAGCGTACGTCGGTTGTGTTTCCGGAGCCCTGCTATTGGATGAGTACTTGGATACTTTAAAACGGAGCGGATTGCAACAGATTGAAGTAACGCCCAAAGCCGTGAGTTCTTGTGTCGAAACCGATAGTCAGGATCCAATTTTTAGCGAGTTATTAAAAGAAGTTGATGATCCAAAAGACTTGCTTAATAGTGTAGCAAGTGTGAATGTTCAGGCTATAAAACCTTAATTTTAAAAAAATTGGATAATTGAGAGCGATTTATTTCTAGACAAAAAAGCCTTCAGGTCAAATTCACTGAAGGCTTTTTGAGGTTAAATGCAGTTTCTTAGTAAACTTCGGAAAGTTCTTTGGGTAAAACTTTTTCAAAATTGACTTTTTGCTCAGCATAGATATTGTAAGCATAAACTAATTCTGCTAAATTCTTTTTCTCGCGATTTAATTCAGAAACCGCGCTGCCCTCCTGAATCATTCCTTTGACTTCTATAAGCTTGTTGCCGATTTGGTCGAAGTAATAGTTTGCCATAGACTCTTTAATCAAACCCTTAACTGCGCCATCGACTTTTTCGTGTTTTTCATGCAGAGATTTAAGGTTGTTTTTTGAGTGATACTCATTTAGTTCTTTCGCCAACTCATCGTTTATTCCCATGTAACTGACGCTGTCGATTTCCGCCTCAGAAGTTACTTTGGTACGAATGTAGTGCTCAACAAATTTTCTCTCCGCTTCAGTAATTTCCCGATGCGAAGAATAGCTGAGCGCATTTGAAGCCTCGCTATACTGAACTTGAATCATCAAATCCGATTGCGAAAAGTAGAATAATTCTTTCATTGATTTCAGACCCATTTTTTTGGTTTCACGAATGCGGCTTATTTATGATTGCATTGCTTTACAAACAGTATGCCATTATGAAAAGGTCTTTTTTAGATGTGCTTAAGTATTAAACAATTATGGCGTTTATAACGATTTCCATGATGTTTAGGCTTGATGAAAGTTTGTCGAAAGTCCTGTCTTCAGTTGATTCAACAGATTTCAAGTGAGACAATTTTGGAACAAAAGTGTTAGGGTTTTAAAGTTTTAGTATGTTAGTTAGTTTCTTTAACACCTTTTAGCACCTGAACACCCTAACACTGTTTTTAGGGGCCGCTCCGGCTCCTCGCCCCGAATTCATTATTATATTTTTAAAAGGAATGTCGGGACAAGGGAGCCTGCTCGGGCTTCGTGCGCCTTCCCGACTTCATGATTATATTCTTTAAGGAAAGCCGGGACGGGGTCGCCCTCCGCACAAATTTTGACTTCAAGCTTGGTGTTCAAGCTT
>JADFPY010000102.1 GCA_022562085.1 candidate division KSB1 bacterium
TGTTCCCTACAACGCCAATACCAGAAATTACCAGTCGTTATTAGTTCATATAAATCTGCGGTCTCTCGTAAAATAAATCGACTTCAAAATACATTTCATTTCAAATGGCAAAACTCATTCTATGATCATATCATTCGAAACGACAGATCTCTGGATAAAATTCGTCATTATATTCATTATAACCACCTGAAATGGGAATATGATCAGGAAAATCAAAATCAAATCCCACTTGAACAAAAGAAATTTTTTTGGAAAGAATTTCTAAATAAACAAAGAGGAGGAAGCAATGTTTAAATCCAGATTTTTTAACACAGTACTGCTTGTCGTGGTGACGGGGCTTTTATTTGACTCAAATACGCAAGCCCAGAAGAAGGTCGATTACGACGAATCTCTTTACAGCGCACTCGAATACCGCTCTATTGGCCCGTTTCGCGGCGGCCGGTCGGCTGCGGTGGCCGGTGTGCCCGGTGACCCCATGACTTTTTATTTCGGCGGCACCGGTGGTGGCGTGTGGAAAACCGCGAATGGCGGCCAAACCTGGGAGTCCATTTCGGATAAATTTTTTGGCGGTTCGATTGGTGCAGTTGCAGTGAGCGAGTGGGATCCCAACGTCATTTACGTGGGCGGCGGCGAGGTGACCGTACGAGGAAACGTCTCCCACGGATACGGTATGTTTAAATCCACTGACGCAGGTAAAACCTGGAAAAACATCGGGCTGAAAGACTCACGGCGGATTCCAAGGATCCGGATTCACCCTAAAAATCCTGATTTGGTTTATGTCGCGGCGCTCGGTCACCTTTTTGGGCCGAACGAGGAGCGCGGTGTCTACCGCAGCAAAAACGGCGGCAAAAGCTGGGAGAGAATTCTCTTTGTCAGCAATGAAGTCGGCGCGGTCGACCTCGCCATGGATCCCGGCAATCCCCGTATTCTGTTTGCCAGTTTCTGGCGCATTAAGCGCACGCCTTACAGTCTGGAAAGCGGCGGCGAAGGGTGCGGCATTTGGAAGTCGACAGACGGCGGCGACAACTGGACGGAGATCACCCGGAATGAAGGCCTGCCCAAAGGCACGGTCGGAATTAGCGGCGTAACGATTTCACCGGTTAATCCAAACAGAGTCTGGGCCATCATTGAAGCCAAAGACGGCGGGGTTTTCCGTTCCGAGGATGGTGGTGAGAAATGGACAAAAATAAATGAGGAACGCAAGCTGCGTCAGCGAGCGTGGTACTACACACGCATTTACGCCGACACTCAAAATGAGGATGTGGTTTATGTGTTAAATGTCCGCTTCTGGAAGTCCAAAGATGGCGGTAAAACTTATGAGCGTATCACGACCCCTCACGGCGACCATCACGACCTGTGGATTTCTCCCGAAAATTCACAGCGGATGATAGTTGGCGACGACGGCGGCGCTCAGGTGACTTATAACGGCGGCGAAGGTTGGAGTACCTACCACAATCAACCGACCGCACAATTCTATCGGGTTACCACGGACAATCACTTCCCCTACCGGATTTACGGCGCCCAGCAGGATAATTCTACAGTAAGAATTTTGCATCGTTCGAATGGCGACACAATCGGAGAGCGTGACTGGGAACCAAGCGCCGGTGGTGAGAGCGGCTGGCTGGCAATCCATGCTGAAGATCAGGACATTGTTTACGGCGGCTCCTACGACGGTTTTCTGACTCGGGTCAATCATAAAACCGGCGAAAGGCGCGGCGTCAATGTCTGGCCGGACAATCCCATGGGCCACGGCGCCGAGGGCATGAAGTTCCGATTCCAGTGGAATTTCCCCATTTTCTTTTCACCGCACGATCCGAACACGCTTTATACTGCGGGCAACATGCTTTTTAAAACAACCAACGAGGGACAAAACTGGCAAGCGATCAGCCCGGATTTAACCCGAAACGACTCGAGCAAACTGGGTCCTTCCGGCGGACCGATTACCAAAGATAATACCAGCATCGAATATTACTGTACCATTTTCACTGCATTGGAAAGTCCTCATGAAGCCGGCGTCATCTGGACTGGCTCAGATGATGGCCTCCTTCATATCACCCGGGACGGTGGTGAGAATTGGCAGAATGTCACTCCTCCCACTAAACTCATGCCGGAATGGATGCAAATTAACAGCATGGAAGCGCACCCATTTGAGCCGGGCGGGCTTTATGTAGCAGGGACAAAATACAAGTCGGATGATTTTCGGCCCTACCTTTATAAAACGACTGATTACGGCAAATCGTGGAAAAAGATCACCAAAGGCATCGACCCGCTGCACTTTACCCGTGTCATCCGCGCCGATCCAAAACGACGCGGGCTGCTTTATGCCGGAACCGAAAGCGGCATGTACGTTTCATTCGATGACGGTGCCAATTGGAAATCATTTCAAATGAATCTGCCCGTCGTACCCATCACGGACCTGGCGCTTAAAAATGATGATCTGGTCGTGGCTACCCAGGGCCGCTCATTCTGGGTACTCGATGACTTGACGCCTTTGCACCAGCTTTCTGAGCAGGTTGCAAAAAGCGAGAAGTGGCTCTTTGAACCCCGGCTGACCTACCGAATGCGCGGAAAGGCTGAAGATTCCAAAACCGCCGGTAAAAACCCGCCGAACGGCGTCGTGATTCATTATTCTTTTAAGGAAGCGCCTGATAGCAGCTCTGTTGCGCTTAAGTTTCTGGAAGAGGACGGCACACTTATCAAAAGCTTTAATCCGAAAGCGAAAGAAAAAACTGACCAGCTTCCCATCAAAGCGGGGATGAATCGTTTCGCCTGGAACCTGCGCTATGCTGATGCTGAAAAATTTAAGGATTTGATTATGTGGGGCGGCAGTATCCAGGGCCCCCAGGCCGTGCCGGGAAATTATCAGGCCCGTCTGGTCACCGGTGAGGATTCGACAACGGTCACCTTTGCGATTTTAAAAGACCCGCGTTCTTCATCGACTCAGGAAGATCTGCAGGCGCAGTTTGATTTTCAAATTTCGGTACGGGATAAACTCACTGAAACTCATCTGGCGATCAAACAGATTCGCGATGTTCGTAAACAGGTGGAAGACGTGACGGAACGGCTGGAAGATCATGAAGGCATGGATAAAATTAAAGAAGCCGGCAAGGCTCTGGTCGAACAGATGACAGAAATCGAAGAGTCACTTTATCAAACCAAGAACCAGAGCCGGCAAGATCCGCTCAATTTCCCGATTCGATTAAACAACAAACTCGCTGCAGTGAGCCGGAGTGCAGCTTTCGGCGATTATCGTCCGACTGAACAAGCGATTGCAGTAAAAGATGAGATGTCCGGGAAAATTGACGCTGAATTGGCAAAACTGCAGACAATTCTTGACGCCGACCTGCCGGCTTTCAACAAGCTGGTTGCAGACAGCGCGGTTCCGGCGATTATTATAAAAAAGAAGAAAGTGAAGCCGGAGATGACCAGCAAGTGAGATGCGATGCAAGTAAGGCCAAAATGCTGTTTATTATCCGTCTTTGCGAATCCCGCTTTGGCGGGATGAAGCAATCTCCTTATTAGTCCATGGAGATTGCTTCGCTCCTGTTAGTCGCTCGCAAAGACGGCCTGAATGAAGCAACCGCCCTAATTTATTCTATGCAGCCAAACAATCTATGTCAAAACCAATTTTGATAAGCACCGCCGACCCGGCACTTCATTCTTCTAATTTGGAGCGGGAATTTCAGGACATGCACGGTAACAAAGTCTCGGTCATGCGCTCTTCGTCCAATCATTTTGTCTTGCTCGACGACCAACCTGTTCTCTACAGCGAAAACTTTGCAACCAGGCTCTGGCGCCTGGCCAGGATTCCTCAAGAGGCGATGGATGAATGTGTTAACCTGTTAAAAAACCTGTCGACTGACTTGCCGTCAGGAAAATCGTTCGAGATTTTAGAGATCAATGCTAAGCCGGCAGCGAACTGTAAACTTGCAGAGGTTTTTCTGCAAAATGGTTTTGAAAGAGATGGCGACAAGCTGGTATTGTAGAGGATTCATGAAAACCGAACTGCAATCTCCGCGTATCACACATCTTTCCTGGGGGCAGATCGAAGTCGATGGTCAGGGTTCTGCTTTTAAGGATGCCAAGCTCTTCCCGGGCGGCGCCCGGGAGTGGGATTGGCGAGAGACCGGCACAAGACATGTGCCCGGCATCCAGCCCGCTGATATTGAGGAACTTCTGGAAAACGGCGCCGAGGTCGTTATCCTCTCCAGGGGAATTGACAAACGACTGCAGGTTTGCTCTGAAACTTTACAAATGCTGAACGATAGAAATGTCGCTTTGCACTTTCTTCAAACTGAAGAGGCAGTCCAACTATACAACAAGCTACGGGAAAATAAGCGGGTTGGCGGGCTTTTTCATTCGACTTGTTGAAGGGTCGTTCCGATCTAATGTGGAGGATTGAAATGTCTAAGAAATCAATTCACATCGTCTGTGCGCTTTTTCTTACAATCCAGGTAAGTTTTTGCGTCGCTCAACAACCCCCTCCAAAAATTTTGATTTCGGTGGACATGGAAGGCATTGGTGGCGTTGGAACGCAAAATATGGTACGAAGCAGCGGCGGCAAAGATTACCAGCTCGGTCGGAAGTTAATGACCGAAGAAGTCAATACCGTTGTCGCTGTCATTTTTGAACAGGGCCCCGCGGAAATTCTGGTTAACGATTCTCACGGGGATATGCAAAACTTACTGCACACAGAGCTGGACGAAAGGGTAACCTATATTCAGGGAAACATCAAACCATTCGGTATGGTCCAGGGGCTGGATTCGAGTTTTGACGCTGTCATTTTTCTTGGCTACCATACACGTGCAGGAGATCCTGACGGATTTCTAGCGCACACCGGTTCAGGTTCGGTCAAAGGGCTGTGGCTGAATGACATCGAAGTTGGAGAAGGAGGACTCAATGCGGCCTACGCTGGCGAACTCGGTGTCCCGGTAATCTTGGCTAGCGGCGACTCAGCGTTTACAGTTGAAATTAAAAAATTGATTCCGACAACAACGGCAAGCACCAAAACTGCGGTCACGCCTTTAGTAGCTCATCTGGTTCACCCTACAATGGTTCGAGCACGACTGGCGTCAGCTACAAGAAACGCCCTTGCCAGTCTAAAATCTGCGAAGATTTTCAGCGTCGGAAAGCCTGTTCGAATCAAAATGCGTTTTGCCACCACTGCTAGAGCCGACATTCTTCAGGCGATTCCCGGAATGAGCAGAGTCGACGGCTTTACAGTTGCTTATAAAGCGAAGAATATGGTGGAAGCGTATAAACTGATTCGGTTGATGTATAAGTATATTAGTTTCTGAGCACCACGTTCTTCTTGAGATGAGTCTCAAGTTTTTCGTCCCTAAGATGAACCGATTGACAACAAAAACAATCCTTTCCGTCACATATAAGTAGAGCATCATCCTTTGCTTCATTATATTTTGGGCAGAGTATCAAACGCCCAAAAATTTAAGGAGGGATTATGAAAAATCTATTTTTGATTGCGAGTGTGATTCTGTTTTTTGCAACCTTGGGCAATGCCCAGATTCCGGACAAATTTGAGAATTTGCAGGTTTTACCAAAAGAGATCAGCAAAGGGGAGCTCATGGGAAATATGAGGAGTTTTGTCTCGGGTCTCGGCGTCCGCTGTCAGTTTTGCCATGTAGGTGAAGAAGGGCAACCGCTTTCCGAGTTTGACTTCGTTTCCGACGAGAAAGAAACGAAAAAGAAAGCTCGCGTGATGATCCAAATGCGGGATGCGATCAACAGTCAGCACCTTACTCAGCTTGGAAAACAAAACGCCCTGGAAGTCAACTGTGTCACCTGCCACCATGGACAGGAGGAGCCAAAGACCATCGAGTACGTCATGAACGAAACAATTGAAAAAGAGGGAATTGACTCAGCCACACAGAAGTACCATGAGCTGCGGGAAAAACATTACGGCGGGTTTGCTTACAACTTTCAAGCGAGGCCTTTGGAACGTGTTTCTGAAAGTTTGGCAAGATCGGGTAAAGTCGATGAGGCCATTGCACTGCTCAAACTAAATTTAGAATTTCATCCGGAATCTTTTATGAGCCACTACAGTCTTGGAGAAGCCCTTGGCATGAAAGGCGATAAAGAAGCGGCAGTAAAAAGTCTTGAAAAGGCTTATGAGATTATGCCAAACCCGCGAATCAAGAAGAAGATCGAAGAGCTGTCAAAAAAATAATCTACTTGCGTTTTTTGTAAGTTTCAAATCGGAAGCCGTCTTTTTCTTCTTTAGCAGTGAGATGAAAGCGGCTTCCGATTAGTATTATAATTTGCTATTTTTTCAGACCTTCAACTATTTATTCCTTGAAATCTTAGATTTTATTTCGCATATTTGGTTATAATTAAATATGTTTTCAGTTATATAGGTGGATATTATGTACTCAGAATTTGCAAACATTGTCGAGGGTGCAAAAAAATTATCTTCCAATGAAAAAAAGGAATTGAAATTTTTACTTGAAAAATATTTGATTGAGGAAAGAAGAGAAGAAATGAACAAAAATCACAAAAAAAGCTCAACAGAGTTGGATGAAAACAGGTTGGAGTTTTCGAGTGACATCAATAGTTTAAAGGATACATTAGAATAATGACTGAAGTTGCGTTTAGCTCTTCATTCAAGCGAGTTTTCAAAAAAAAATAAAAGGAAAGAGTAAATTAGAAGCAAAATTTTGGGATCGAGTTGAGGTTTTTACTCAAAATCCTTATGATGAAAAGTTAAGAACTCATAAATTATCGGGAAAGTTAAAAGAACTGTGGAGCTTCAGTGTTGAATATGATGTACGAGTTGTCTTTTATTTTGTAAGTGATTCAAAAGCAATTTTTATTGACATCGGCAAACATGATGAAGTTTATTAATGACTTAATTGATTCCTACTTTCGTTTATAAGATTCAAAACGATACCCATCTTTTGCTTCTTTGTTGAAAATTTGGAATTGCTCTGTAATAATCTCCTCATATTCCGGAAAAAACGCATCCCCATCATAGTCTCCTTCCACAATTGTTAGTTCGAGCGCATCCGCCATCTCTAAAGTTTCTTTGAAAACTCTTTCACCGCCAATAACGAAAATCTTCTCTTCACTTTTGATTGCCGCAAGCGCTGACTCGATTGCAGGATACGTTTCTATGCCAGGATAATCGGCAAATGATTTGGAAGTTAGCACAATACTACGTCGTTCAGGCAACGGCTTCCCCAGCCGTTCGACGATGGATTCGAAAGTCTTGCGTCCCATGAGCACGGCGTATCCGGTGGTGAGCCGCTTAAAGCGTTTGAGGTCTTCGGAAATGTACCAGGGCAATTTGCCGTCCTTGCCGATAACGCGGTTTTTCTCAGCAATAGCGGCAAGGATGATAATTTCCGGTCGCGCCATCAGACCGCAACTTCAAATTTTATCGGTTCGTGACACTGGTAGCCAACCAGCTCGAAGTCCTCAAATTGCAGATCGTTGAAAGGTTTGCGGGCGATTTCCAGGCGGGGCAGTGGCAGCGGTTCTCGTTTGAGCTGCTCTTTTAAGCCGTCAACGTGATTCACATAAATATGCGCATCCACCAGGGTGTGGGCAAACTCTCCCGGTCGCAAGCCAACTTCCTGGGCAATAGCCTGGGTGAGCAGGGCGTAGCAAGCCAGGTTGAACGGCACGCCGATGGCGATGTCGGCGCTGCGTTGAGTCAGGTGGCAATTGAGTCGGTCCCCTTGCACGTTGAGCATCCAAAAAGAATGGCAGGGTGGCAGTTTACTGATCGCGGCATTTGCCGGGTGCCAGGGGTTGATGACAATCCGCCGCGAGTTGGGATTGTTTTTGAGTTCGTCAATGGCCCAGCCGAGTTGATCGAAGGAGAGAGAACCGTCCGCTTCCTTGTGGACATGCGGGTGGGATTCATCCACGAAGACTTCCGCGCCAAGCGCCACGCCGTTTTGTGGCACCGGATAGCGCCGCCAGTAGCGGCCGTAGGCGGTTTCCAGATTGCCGTTTTCGTCGGCCCAGTCATCCCAGATTTTGGTGTGTTTCTGCAGCTCACGAATGTGATCTTCGCCGGAGAGATACCAGAAAACTTCGCGCAGCATGGAGTTGAAGTAAACTTTTTTTGTGGTTAAGAGCGGGTACCCTTCGGCCAGGTCGACTTTATAAAACTCGGCAAAAGTTGAAATGGTGTCGACACCGGTGCGGTTGGATTTATGTGTGCCGTTGGTCAGGACACGGTCTACGAGATCAAGATATTGGCGCATTTTTCAATTAACCAGGCAATGGAACCAATTATTATGTCAAATATAATTCATCAAACAAAAACATGCAAATAAAACCATTTACTTCTACTTGAATTTTTTGAATTTGTTTTGCATATTAAAATCTCGTAAGCCAAAAGGAGAAAATTTCGTGCAAGATCCACGATTTGAAAAATTAGCAAACGTCCTGGTTAACCATTCTACCAAGATTCAAGCCGGTGAATCCGTGCTTATTGAAGCCAGCGAAATTCCCGAGGAAATGGTAATTGCTCTAATCAGAAAAATTCGCGAGCAAAAAGGAGTCCCACTGGTTACCTTGAAAAACAGCCGGATTGGGCGCGAGCTTTTGCGCTGTGCAGACGAGCGAATCATGAAGCAAATCGGTGCTTATGAAGCTTTTCGAATGAAAGGCGTTCAGGCTTATATCGGCGTGCGCGGCAGCTACAACATCACCGAAATGTCGGATGTACCCACCGAAGCGATGCGCCTTTACGAAACTCACTGGTTGAAGCCGGTGCACTTTGAACTCCGGGTGCCGAAAACCAAGTGGGTGATTCTGCGCTGGCCAACGCCATCCATGGCGCAGCAGGCGAAGATGAGCACGGAAGCATTCGAGGCGTTTTATTTCGACGTGTGCACCCTCGATTACTCCAAAATGGAAAAAGCCGCGCAGCCGCTGCAGCAGCTGATGGAGTCGACGGATGAAGTTCGGCTGGTCGCTGCCGACACGGATCTAAAATTCAGCATTAAAGATATTCCGGTGATCTCTTGCGCCGGCAGCCACAACATTCCTGACGGCGAGTGCTTCACCGCCCCGGTTCGCGACTCGGTCAACGGCACGATTCATTTTAACACCGCAACCATCTACCAGGGAACAACCTTTAGCGATGTTCGCCTGACATTTGAGAAAGGCAAAATTGTCGAGGCCTCGGCCAACAACAATAAAAAACTCACCGAAATTTTAGATACGGATGAAGGTGCAAGGTACGTAGGCGAATTTGCCATTGGTTTTAATCCGTACATTACCTCGCCAATGCTGGATATTTTGTTTGATGAGAAAATCGCCGGCTCCTGCCATTTTACCCCCGGTAAGGCCTACGAGGAAGCGGACAACGGCAACCGCTCGAACATTCACTGGGACATGGTCTTGATTCAAACAGGGGAATACGGCGGCGGTGAAATCTATTTTGACGGCAAGCTGATTCGCAAGGATGGCAAATTTGTACTTCCCGAGTTGGCAGGACTTAATCCCGAAAACTTGAAATAATAAAATTTGAGGGGAAAACTATGTGGTCAAAAAGTAAATCTTGTTTACAGAGCGCGCTGCTATTTTCTGTTATCTTTTGCTTTCTGTTATCAAGCCAAGGCTTCGCCAAAGTTCTTCGCGTCGAAGTTAAATTACGCCAACCCGTGCTTGACGGAAAGGTGTACGGCCAATTTGGTGATTACGAACTTGTGAATGGCACCATCTATTTTGGATTTGATCCCGCTAACCCCATGAATGCCCGGATAATAGATATCACACTGGCTCCCAGGAATTCTGCTGGCCTCGTGGAAGCATGGGCCAATTTTGTTGTCCTCAAGCCCGTCGATGACAAAAAAGCGAGGGGCGTTGCGCTCGTCGAAGTCAGCAACCGTGGCGGTAAGTTTTCGCCCAGCTATTTTAACCGTGCGGCAACCGGAAGCATGGACCCCAACGACCCCGAGGCTTTCGGTGATGAGCTGCTCATGCGCCAAGGGCTGACAGTCATCTGGCTTGGCTGGCAATATGATGTACCCAAAAGAGAAGGCGCTTTACGGCTAAATGTGCCAAGAGCACGCAATCTGGACGGTAGTCCAATTTATGGCCTGGTTCGCAGCGATTGGACGCTCGATAGTCCTGCAAAATCCCTCAAGATCAGTCACCGCAATCACATTGGTTATCCTGTTGCTGATCCGATCTATTCCAAAAATGTTTTGACGGTACGCGATGGCAGGGATGCAAAGAGGCAGGTCCTCCCGCGCGAAAAGTGGCGCTTCGCCCGGGAGGATAGCGGAGAAGTGATCCCGGATTTGACTTACATTTACCTTGAGGGCGGTTTTAAGGCCGGCAAGATTTACGAGTTGGTATACCAGGCTAAAGACCCCGCGGTTGTAGGATTGGGTTTAGCGACAATCCGTGACATCATTTCATATTCGAAATACGATGACCAAAGCCTCTTTCCGGTTAAGCATGGAATTGCCGCAGGTGTTTCACAGACCGGTCGCTTTTTGAGGCACTTTCTATACCAGGGATTTAATACGGATGAAAAAGGGCGCCGAGCGTACGATGGCCTGATGATTATCACAGCCGGCGCCGGACGCGGTAGTTTCAACCATCGGTTCGCGCAGCCCTCTCGCGACGCCCACCGTTATTCAGCTTTTTTCTACCCAACAGACATTTTTCCATTTACCAGCCTGAGCCAGCACGACCCGGGCCAGTGGCGGTCTGACGGATTGCTCGCTCACCAGCACAACCCCGCGCATGCTCCAAAAACATTTTATATAAATACGGGCTATGAGTATTGGGGCCGTGCTGCTTCTTTGATTCATACCTCCGTGGATGGTACCAAAGATGTTGAGCCTTTGCCAAATGAGCGCATTTTCCATCTCGCCAGCGGACAGCACTTCGTTTCGCGGCGTTTTCCCCCACAGCAGCAAAACAATTCTAAAGTGTTTCGAGGTAATCCTTTAGAGTTCAAAGTGAACTACCGCGCTTTGCTGGTGCAGCTTGTGAATTGGGTCAAGGATGACGCACCACCGCCACCAAGCGCCTATCCGCGCATCGATTCCAATACTCTCGTATCAGTTGATAAAGTTGCTTTTCCCAAAATTCCGGGAGCCACATTCCCGGAAGTCATTCATGTGGCTTACCGCGCTGATTACGGTCCCCGTTGGTTTCAGGGAAGTGTCGACAATCAGCCACCAAACCTGGGAAGGTCCTTTCCCTCTTTGGTCTCACAAGTCGATGAATTTGGTAACGAAATCGCTGGCCTGCGGAATGTGGAAGTACGGGTGCCGTTAGCCACTTACACACCCTGGAGTTTGCGCGCAGAATTCGCTGGCGGTAAAAACGAGTTGGTCGATTTTCGCGGCAATTTCATTCCGCTGCCGCGCACGGATGAAGAGAAAGCACAAATGGACGATCCGAGACCGAGTATCCTTTCACTTTACCAATCCCGGGACGATTATTTAAATAAAGTTCGCGAGGCGGCTGAGAGCTTAATTGAAGAGCGTTTTCTGCTTCCGGAAGATAAGCCGTATGTTCACCAACGTGCGGAAAGCTATTGGGATTGGATTTTTGAAAAGATGGAACCGATGACCACTAAATAACGGACATCCAAAAATTACCAATTAGCGGGACGAATCATCCGACGAGTCGCTGACGGACCGCAATTCCCATTCCTGGGCTTTTAGAAAGGCCTGTCTACCTTTTTCACTTTCCCCGGTGTTAATATACGCGACGCCTAAATTACGCCAGAGTAGGGGATGATTGGGTTGCATTTCTAAGGCTTTTTCGAAATAGGGAATAACTTTGTTGTAAGTCAGAATCGCCTCGGTTTTTAATTGCTGAATCTCCCTGGCAGTGGCAGGACCATTTACCGAGGACTTAATTTTTGCCCGCAAATCTTCAGCGATACTCAGGTAGGCGTTGCCAATATTCGATGTTGATTCAAACTCCCCGGGACTCAATTCAAGGACCCGTTCGAAAAGCTCAATTGCTTTTGTGAAATGATTCCGGTTGTATTGATGAACTCCCAGTAGAAAGATTAAATCCTTATCACGAGGGTTAGCCTCTACTGCCTGGTGGTAGATTGTAAAGGCTTCAGCTGATTTTCCCATTGAATCGTAGGAGAGGGCCAGGTTTGCTAGTGCGTCCCGGTGATCCGGTTCGATTTCAAGCACTTTTTTCAAGACTCTGACCACGTCCTCAAACCGTTTTTGTTTATAAAATAAATTACCGGCGGCCATCAGCAGGTTTAGATCGGTGGGACTTTCCTTCAACAGGTTTTCGTAAATCAGCAGAGCCTTTTTGGCTTGGTTTGTTTCAACATAATTCGCGGCGAGTTTATGGTAAGCCTCTTTTTTCGTCGGATCAATTAGAATGGCGGTTTTCAATAATTTCTCAGCTAATTTGAAATCCCGGCCGTTTTGAGCTTTGATGCCTTTGCTGTAATGATGAATCCAGTGAGTTTCAATTTCGTTAAAAATCTCTTGCTGAAATTTCGTTGAGATTCGTAGCGACTCACCAAATTGCTTTTTCATGTCTTTGAACCGCGACTTGTCCCCATAGGCTTTCCCCAGCAAAAAATGCGCTTCAGGATTATTCGGATGGGCGACGACAGCCTGTTCCAACAATTCAATGGCCTTCTGCCAATCCCTGTTCTGAATGTGAAGTTTGGCTGAACTGATTTCTTTAGGCTGGCACCCCAGGAGCAGAATAGGCAATAAGGTTAGCAAAAAAAGTCGGGAAATTTTGTTTATTTGAGTCGGGACAGCTTTAAAGTTTTGCATGTTTTTTCAAGTTGATTTCATAGGGCGGTTCGATGACGCCTTCTTCAGTAATAATGCCCGCGATGAGGTCGTTCGGCGTGACATCGAAGGCCGGGCTGTAAACTTTGGTATTTAGGGGGGCCGTTCTTCTGCCAAAGCCGTGGGTGATTTCTTCGGCGGCTCTTTCTTCAATGGGGATTTGGGAACCGTTTTGTAAATTAAAATCGATAGTTGAATAGGGCGCGGCGACATAAAAGGGCACCCCGTGTTTCTCGCATAAAACTGCCACATTGTACGTGCCGATTTTGTTGGCGGTGTCGCCGTTTGCGGTAATCCGGTCGGCGCCGACAATGGCGACATCGATTTTTTT
>JADFPY010000103.1 GCA_022562085.1 candidate division KSB1 bacterium
GTCGTGCCAGCGCGAACGATTGTTACCCCCAACGTGTTTCATTAACACCGCGATGCTATTGGGGTTTTGCCCAAACGTGGTGAAAAAGTCATCATCGGAGACTTGAGCCGCCGCGCGTTCACAGTTTTTTTTATATTGGCGGTAAAGGAGTTTTATTTCCTCAAGCCAGTCGTTTCCATCCATATCAGTTTAAAAAATGTAGACCAGAAATTGTTAAAGGAAATTTAAAAAATCAGGAATTAAAAAGGTATTGGTTTAAGACTTCTTTTCTTTTATCAAATTTATCTCTGTGCCGTCTTTGTGAAAATGATATTGGACGTCATCCATTAAAGAAGATACAATGAAAAGACCCCGGCCACTCTCCTTTAACAGGTTTTCCGGGGCTAAGGGGTCGCTGACTTTATCGGGATTAAATCCTTTCCCTTCATCTTTAATACTGACGACCAATCTCGTCTTTTCAAATTCAAAATTGATGTGCACCTTTTTATTTTTATCCTGCTTGTTTCCGTGGAGGATGGCATTGTTGACGGCCTCGGTAACCGCTATGGCCAAACTATCTTTTTCCTCTTCACTGAACTTCATTTTATCTGCAGCCTTTTCAGCCATTTTCTCAACTTTGGTAATCTCGTCAAGAACGCTCGGTATCGACATTTGGAAATTTTCAGCTTTTTTTCCGGCCACAGATTTCCTTCCTTTAAAGGAACCAGTTTAGATCAAGATTCAAATTGTTTATCTGTACCCTACTTTTTCCAGACGAATGCACCACAGCAATGTTTCCTAAAAACAGCAACTCTAATGCTGGACTCGGTCGAAATGTTACCACCAAAACGGGCCCAAAGTTTGTATGCTTGCTTCGAACGCTTTTTTCCAGCTTTCTTTCAGATGTCAATCTATGATTCCAACTTACCCGATGAAAGAGATTTAGTCCCGAGGACAAATAAAGATTTGCGCCAATTTTCTGTTTGAAACGAGCGTTAATTTCTTGTTCCCACCAGGACGAAGCCAAGCTCTGCCGCCAGCCGTTTATAAAGAACCGGCCCTGTTCACGCAGCTCCAGGTTCACTCCTAATTCAAAAGTGGTTTTTGGTGTTAAAGCAAAATGACTTCTGTTGGAAATAATGAACCACCGAATTACATTATCTTGAAGGCTGGTTGCGGCATTCTTGAAATCGAAGGTTTGGTATCTCGCGCGTACCGTAACCGTTTGACGAATCGATAAGTTTTTGTTGGGTTGATAGATAATCTCCGGTGTCAATTGAATGAACCGTTCCCAATTGTTGCCGGCGCTGAACTTCCGCGAAATAAAAACAAAATGATTTAAAAATGCGCTGACCCGCCAAACTAGTCGCAAATCCTCGCTAAACTGATGGGAGTGTGTAAAAGTAAACTGCCATTTAATCTGGTCGTGATCATTCGGAATTGTGGTATCTGAAGTCGTATACTGAAACTTGGTAACGGAGGCGGAGATTCCCAGCGAGTCGTTGCCGTCAATTCTGAAGCCGTTGCGCAGGCCTAAGCCCGTCAGGATTTCTTCATTATCAAATCCGACTGATGAATGACGGCCAAATGGGTCGGGAGTCGTATCTTGAGGCCGTCGATCTTCGCGAGACCGAAACCGGTAATTCCAGGTGACGTCCGTGAACCAGTTCGACTTCTGGATGTTCAACTTCGCTGAGTTTTCAAACTTGAATCCTGAGTCATCTTTACGCAAATCGGTAGTTTCCTCTTTTAGATTGTTGACTCTAAATGTCGTGGCGAAAACCGAATTTTTTAAAAAGAATAAAGTATTCGAACCGACTTTGTAGCTCAATCTGTTTTCAAAACCTCGATTGGATTGAGTCAAATTTCTAACGAAGACTTCAACGGTATTTCTATCGAACGTGTCGCGGCGCAATCGGTCAAAAATGATGACAAATGTGTCGGCAGTTGATTCATAAAATTGCCGCTCAATTTTGTAGCGTACCCTTAAATCTTCATTTCTTCTCATTGGAAAAAAGTCCAGCTGCCCGAGCAGAGAAATGTCACTTTCATAGCCGAATAGATCGAAATCATCAACAGAGGCTTCTCCACCGTAGCCAAACCCATGGTCACTTTGACCAACCTGAGTTTGCCATTTACTACTAACTCTGGGAGATATTTTGATGTTTGGGCTGGGTTGAAAATTCAGTTGGGCAGCGCCCGAGTAAAAGCGAATGTCGTTATCAAATCTGGCTAAGGGATCGGAAAGAATTCGAGAGGTAAAAACCGGTTCAAAGGAAATTTTTCGGGAAAGGGGATACTTGAAATTCAAAGTCAAGTTCTGGTTATCTTTCCAACGATCTTCTGATGAAATCCTTTGCAAAGTTGAACTGAAAGCTTCGTCTATTTTGAATTCCAATTTGTTTTCCAATCTTTTCTGAAAACTAAATGTGTAAATCCATTCGTAGATATTCAGCTGCCTTCTGAAATTAAGCTTTGAGTACTTCGACCCAAACTGACTTAAACTCTGACCTCCTGTACTTTGGGCAAAACAAAATCCCTTTAAAAGAAGAAATAAAATAAGCGAGATAATGATTTTCGTGATTGTTGCGGACATTAACTTCAAGCAAATTGTCAGTCCTTACTTCATGGTGAATGTTTCGACAACTCAAGATAAACTAGCCAAACCAATCTTTTCGACGAAGCCTGCTGAACGCAGCGAAGTGCTCCAGTGAAGTAAGGACTGACGGCTTTCAGCTCTCCAGTTTCACCTTAGTCACCTTATCGCCATCAACCTGCTTCGGGATAATAACGCCTCCGGAGATAACAAGTTTTAAGGCCTCCTCAATAGTTAAATCCAGGTCATAAACATCAGATTTGGGTACAAAAAGTAAAAACCCTGAAGTAGGATTTGGGGTGGTTGGCAGAAAAATACTGACCATATCGGTACCAAGGACTTCCTGCACGGGACCGCGGGTATCTTGCGTATAAAACCCAATTGAATAAATCCCTTTTCTCGGGTATTCGAATAAAATGGGCTTTTTAAATACTTCCCGTTTTGATGAAAGAAAAGCCTGGCTAATCTGCTTGATCGCTCCGTAAACCCGGTTTATAAGCGGAATCCGCTCAACAATTTTATCCCCGAAGATAACAATCTTACGGCCAAAATAATTTCGGGCAATTGCGCCGGTTGCAATAATGGTAAGCGTTAGTGTGACGAAGCCGATCCCCGGAATTTGCGTTTCCCCAAGTAGATCAATGCCAAACCGGTCCGCCAAAAAAGGATGAACGTAAGGTCGAAGGATACCATCGATTGCCAAAAACAATTTCCAGATAATCCAGCCGGTTAAAACAACCGGAATTAGAACAAGTAGCCCGGTAAAAAAATAGCCTCGGATTCTTCGTCCGAACCCTCCCTTGTGTGCAATCGCTTTATGTTCGTTCACTTGTCGTCCTTTGACTTTACAATGTAAATTTTTTCGTTCGGTTTGCCCATTTTGAATTCCTCACGGGCGATTTTTTCAATATAAGTTGAGTCATTTTTGAGCATTTCAATTTCGGTAATTAGCTGTTCTTTTTCTTTATCGATCGTCTGAATTTCCGAGCGCAGGTCTTTTTCCTTCTGCCGGTATTTCCACAGGTTATAAATATTATAATCGCCACCGAAAAAGAAATCTAGGATAATGAGGAAGAATATGGCAGCGAAAATTTTCTTAAAAGTTTTTGTTTTCATCTAAGGCCTTTTAATTAGTAAACTAACCAACCTGCAAACGCGGCAAACACTGCCGATATCCAATTCACTACATCATTGTTCATCCTCTTCCAACCTGAGATCAATTTCGTTCCAGCCCCGGTGCAATGCTGGTTTTGTTCACAGGTTTTTTCACATCTCAAACATCGATATTTAGCTTGTAAAGACGCTCCTAAAATACTGTCAAAGATTTGGGCGGCCAACCCAATTATGGTTACCAGTAAAACATCCTGCAAAGTAAATGGGAATCGCAGATATACTGAAAAAATCAGGAGGCCTAAAATTGCTACAATCAGAGCACCTGAAAATGCGGCGGCCGTACCTAAAATTGAGACGCCCCCGGAAGTTCCCTTTGGGACTTTCTTAAAGCTCAAAATTGAGTGGGGCGCGGATTTTGAAAGAACACCAACCTCTGTTGCCCAGGTGTCTGCAGTTGCAGCAGCCAAAGAGATCAAAAAAAGCAAAATGAAAATGGATGCCTGAGAGTAAAACCAAACAATCAGTAGCAACGTCGGGACTGAGCCATTTGCTAATATTTGCCAGGCATCTCGTTGGTTGCTTTTCTGGGCATAGGCGGTTAACTCGGACTTCCGGGTTCTTCCCAGCTTTGACAAAAAACTGGATGAAAAAAAGAATAACAATAGTACGCTGCTAAACGCAAATCTGCCAAAGCCGAAAACTATCCATCCCATACCAAACGCTACTATTGTTCCGCTCAGCGTTAAGAATCGCAATCTATACGAAGCCACTACCACGGAAAGAGCAAGTAAAGCGCCCCAAAACCAACTCAAATTTCTGCCCCAAGTTCAAAGAGTAAAGGTATTTAATCAAATTTTGAAACAAAGTCAACAATTTATTTATGGCGAAATTACGTCAAAAATAGCAGGGCAAACAATAAATAAAGTAGGAATGTAGGCGAGCTTTCAGTTCTGTCTGAACGAACGAGAGCTACAATAAGATTTAATCGAAAATAAGTAAACATCGCATGAGTTATCCACACCGATTTCTATTGTAGATGACCAAAAGTTTACCTTGAGTAACATTCGATTTTAAAAAATAAAGTATTTATATAAAATTGACTAAAAAACTAATTCGCTCAGTTGTAAACTATGCATGTCTTTTCTGTTTGCATAATCTGTAAATTTTCAATGAGTTGGGTGACTTTCATTTTTGATTAGCGGTTAGAAATAGTTTTCATTTGGTAATTTTTGTGGATATTCGCAATAAATTGGTTCTTTGAGACATTGTAAATAAAATATTAAAATCGTTTAGAGTTCCACAAGTTATCCACATTTTGTTCACAGCTGAATTCTATTCATCTTTACGACAAAACATAATATTTTGCTTACGTCAAAAGCATTTGTTTCTTAGTTGCACATTAACTAAATAAGTTAAGTCCGTTTCCTTATTTGGATATTTATTTTTTAATACAAAACTCCCTGCGCGCTACTTTATTTACCGGATAAGATATGGGAAGAAGTCAAACGATGAACCAATATGGTTTTGTAAAAATTTTGGGTTCTTATTATCAGGCGGCGCTGCAACCGAGAAGCTTTGGGTTACATTTGTAAAAAAGAAGTACTTTTGTTTTTGCTAAGCGGAAAGAACCTTCGCGACGGCTTCAACATCCCCAGCTGTCACCCTGCGACGTTTCTGTTCGATAATCCGGTTGATAGCATTTACGCAGTATCTTTGAATCGTGTAAGGCTTGCACTCGCTGTATTCAATAATTTTCGTAACCGCAACTGCATCATAACTGAAAATGCCGGTTACCGGCTGCCGAATTAACTCAACCGCGTGTTCTTTATCAAGAGGTGGCACTTCGATTTCCTCAAAGAAATTATACCAGGGGCTGCCTTCGCTTTCCCAGTTTTTTCTGATATGTGCCCCTGACATAACAGCTACCAAATTCTCTGCAAATGTTTTCATGAATACACTACGCAGTTTCTGATTCACCCGCTCGCTAAACTTATTCAACTCGTCGACTTCATCGATTAACAGAACCAGTTTCAATTTTTTTTCTTCTTCGCTTTTTAAACTTTGTAGAAGTTTTTTGAGGTCCTTGCCGAAGTCTCGACTGGTATAATCGTTCTGCCTGTCAGTTATTTTAAATGAAGTATTTCCATTCAAATTGCTTTTGCAGGCTTCAATGATTTCTTCCATTAAAACAGCAAAAAATTGTTCCTCAGAAGTGCCTTGTAAATCGATCATCACCGGGATGAAATGATAAACCGGATCGTCCAATTTTTCAAGTCGCTGTCTTAGCTGATGCTGCATGGAGGTTTTGCCAATACGCCGGGGGCCATAGATCATCAAACTATTATTGTGTATGGTATTTAAAATTCGTTTAATCAACTTCTCCCGTCCGAAAAACATCGCCTCATTTATAATGGGTGAACCGGCAATGTACGGATTATATTTGTTGACAATCGCAATCCTGTATTTAACTATCCTAAAAATAAAAAAGAAACCTACCGGAAGCAGAATGATTGCCCCGGCCGAAACGAAAAAGCCTGCTGTTTTATAAATAGGAGGATTCCTTTGTATTGTAAGCTGTTCAATAGTCCGGTGAACCGTAGAATCCACATCGTAAGCAGTCAACACGATTTCGTTTTCTCCCAATTGCAGCGGTATGCGCTGGAAGAACGAGAATTTGCTTGATTTTTCATTCTCAGGTGGATATATTTTTGTGCGCTTGCCAGCGGAATCCAAAAGCGGTTTAGCGTTGACAGTAAATTCAATATAAGCGATCCCCTGGTCATCGCCAACTCTGCCGGAAAGATCAATATACTTGGAGCGTGTTTCACTTAAAGTTTCATTTGGCGTTCGGATTACAAAAACCGGAGCCGGGGTTTGCTGAATGAATGTTTGGATAATCTGTGGTTCAGGTGGAGGTTTTTTAGATTCACTTTCAGCCAGATTGAGTCTCTGCATTTCCGTACGGGTTCGTTCAATCCAACTCCTGGCCGCGCTAAAATTCGGATCGAGCTGCTCAGCAGCTTTGAATTCTTCCAAAGCCTGCTCATAACGGCCGACAAGGTAACCATCCAACCCCTTTGAAAAACGTCCTTCGGCTTCGCTTCCGGCATCCGGTTTGTCGGATTCAAAATCAAACCTAACCTGCTGCTCTTGCAGCCAGTCCTCAAGAATGTTTATTCTTCTGTCTTCAGAGTGACTTCCTTTTAAACGTGTGAGCAAAGCGGCCGCCTGATTGTAATTGCCATCAGAAAGCAGGTTCTGCAATCTCGATATTTCTTTTTCAATTCCAGCTTTGTCTGACTCCTGACGTTTTTGCTCAGAAAATTGAATGAGCATTTCCGTCGTTTTCATGAGCCGCTGGAGTCGAGCAAGGTGCTGAGTTTTACTGACAGCACCTGATTGAGCAGATTTTTGGAAACTTTGCAAAGCAGGGGTATAGCGCCCGGCAAAAAAATATGCTTGGCCGAGAAAATAGTGCGGCAGATACTCGATTAGTTTTAAGGCGGATGTAGCAGCTTGCAGATCCGGATCAGGCCGAAAACTCAGTGCGATCTGAAAGAGGCTGTCTGCTGCATGCCATTCGCCCCGCTGCAGGGCCGCTTTACCATTTTCGTAACTTTCGTCCCATTCATCCGCGATCATGATTGTTGAAAAAATCGAAAGGTGGGCAATTAAAACAGGACAAACTATTTGAAGAAATTTTCTGAATTTCTGGCGTTCCATGACATTTTTAAAGCGGCAGCGCAATTAACGTCGAGGCGATAAATTCAAAACTATCGGCTGAAATTGTAATGCTGCCATCAAATTTTAGATAGCTGTTTAATACAAACCCCGTTCCAAAGCTGAAATGGACGCGGTCTTTGGCTTTTGGGAAGAGCCTTTTGAGATCCGGGTTATTCCCGGTAGCATAAATCCGGTGCCCGGGATTCGTGTGGATGCCGATTCGAATCGGTATCAGGCTAAAACGTTTTGCCACGAAGCTCATTCTGGGTCTAACTAAGAATTCGATCCCGGCGTGAAATTCGGTGGCATCATCAATGGCTAAATCAGGCCTGCCGTCGGGGTCTTCATACATCCCGGTCTCAGGGTTGAGCTCATCATCCGCGATGATATTTAAGTCGTTATCGCCTAAAAGGTCTGAATACTGCACCCGAACCACGTCAAAAGTAAACCGAATTCCACTTTTTGGAACATAATAAAGTCCAAATCCATAATTGTTAGGAACCGAAAATTTAAACTCTGGGTTGGCAGATTCTGGCAGGAAAGTTTGGGTACCGATTTTATACTCAGGGAGAAAGATATTTGAATTAAGAGCGAATGAAGGATTTAAATTAAGCACTGCACCAACGAACAGTTTGTCCAAAATTATTTTACTCATTACCCCAAAACTAAAACTGGGGTCCGTTACGCGTTCATCGATTGTAGTGATTGAATACGTATTTTCCGGTCGATTTTCTCCTGGTGATCCTCCACCTGCAATAAGCGGATCAAGAAAGGTTTGCTCATTTAATCTTAAATTCAAAACTGAAATTTTGCCGGTCACGCCTAAACTTAACCTCTTGCTAATCCTGTAAGCGACAGAAATACCATCATTAACCAACCGTAAATTCAAATCAACTTTTCGGCCGGGGAAATTGCCCAACCCGCCTAAAAGCTGCCGGGTTGTGGAGAGTGATTCGGTGGTGAGGAATTGTTGGGTCTCAAAAGCAAAGCGATTATCAAAACCGACTTGACGGAGAAGCGCAAAGGTGAATCTCTTTATCGGGAAAAAGACTACCGCCAGGTTTTGGTCGAAAATATGGCTGCTAAATCCTGTTTTTCTATTCGCTGCCGCCACTGCACCTTCAGGTTCTTCAAAATCTAAATTGCCAACTCTCTGGTGCAGTGATGCGCCGGCACTTTTTAAGTAGGTCAGACCCGCAGGATTAATCGGAGCGGCTGTTTCGTCCTGAGCGGCGCCGATGAATGCTCCGCCAAGGGCTGCAGATCTCGCCCCGGCCTGGAGAAAATCAACTCTAAAGTAACTTAAGTTTATTGGCGGAACAGGCGGGCGCTGGCCAAAAGAGAGACCAGGAGTAAAGAAGAATATACAAACAAGAATGCTGATAAAAGCGAGTTCAAAATTACGTATTCTTCTTCTCATTTTCTATAAATTTTATTTGTATGCATTTCGATGCTGTAAAATTAAAGTTAAGGGATTAATTAACAATGTCAAGTCGTAAATAACGTAGGTGCAGAAGGTCACAATTGTTCAATACAGGCCAAAAAAATGTTCGAGGGATTTTTTGATAAAACAATTCTGCTGAGCTTAAGATCCTTTGTCAGTTAGTGTCCTTGACTATAATTGACCTGCGAGTGTCTTGGTTTTTTATATACAATCAATTGTCGTGATTTATTCAGTAATCGGAACTAATGTCTTCATGGATGCGATAAATAAAGCTTGACAATCCTCTACGAAGCTATTATTTTTATTCGACCTTTAGGAATTATTGAAAAAATGAAAAATGATTTACAAAACCTCAATCAATCCTTGCAGGAAGTGCAAGCCTTAAATCAGCTTGCATTAGCCATTTCTTCCACCACAGATCTGGATCAGATCATAAACACTATTATTGACCAGGCGACCGGGCTCACCGGTGCCCGGCAAGGGTCAATCTTGCTGACCAAGGATGAAACCGACAGTCGATTCACCACCTTGATTCGTGTTGGCAAGGAAAAGCATGAATCGCTTATTCAAAAGATGTGTATGGTGATCGCCGGCTGGATTCTTAAAAATGAACAACCACTCCTTGTGAACGATATCTTAATCGATGATCGCTTCAAAGGGTTGGAGCTGTTAGGCTACCCCGTTAAATCAGTCCTGTCCGTACCTATAAAGGCACGCGGGGAGATTCTGGGGGTTTTAATTCTTCACAGTCAAGGAAAAGAGAAGAATTTTGCTGAGAACGATTTGCGCCTGTTGAATATTATTGCGTCGCAGTCGGCTCCGGTTCTTCAAAACGCCAGCTTATTGCACAAGCTTAAAGAAGAAAATCTCCATCTTAAAAAAGAAATTGAACGAAAATATGGCTTTGAAGAGATTGTCGGCCGCAGCGAAACCATGGAAAAAGTCTTCAAACTTCTGGAGAAGGTCATTCCAACGGATGTACGGGTTCTTATCCATGGCGAAAGCGGTACCGGCAAGGAATTAATTGCCCGGGCCATTCACTACAACGGCTCCAGGAAAGATAAACGGTTTGTCGCCATTGACTGTGGTGCCCTCCCGGAGAATCTTTTGGAAAGCGAATTGTTCGGACATGTTAAGGGAGCTTTCACCGGCGCAACCGATAATAAAAAAGGGCTTTTTCAAATGGCTGATGGCGGCACTCTTTTTCTTGATGAAATAAACAACACCAGCCCGGCCTTGCAGGCGAAGTTGCTGCGCGCTATTCAAGAAGGGGAGATTCGTCAGCTCGGCGGCACGAATGTTATCCAGGTTGATGCTCGGGTTATTTGTGCTGCCAGCCAGGACTTGGCCAAGGCTGTTGAAGAGGGAAAGTTTCGTCAGGACCTGTTTTTCCGTCTTAAAGTTATTACTGTAAAACTGCCGCCTCTTCGCGAGAGGCGACAAGACATCCCGATCCTGGCAAATCATTTTTTATCAGTTTATGCCAAATCTTTGCACAAAGTCGTGCAGGGTTTTACAAAGGAAACAAGCGATTACTTAAACAGCTACCCCTGGCCGGGGAATGTTCGCGAGCTGGAGCACGTAGTTGAAAGGTGTGTCGTTTTAGCCGAGCCGGATAGTAAAACCATAGATGTAGAACTTCTCCCCGAGGAAATAACCACTAGTCTTATAAAATCGGGCATGGCGCCGGAAAACAATCCTGAACTCAGCGGCGCGGTAGAGAGCCTGGAGCGAAAAATGCTGACCCAGGCCTTAAAAAAATTTAAAGGCAACCGTACCAGAGCCGCTGAAAGTTTGGGACTCAGCCGGAGGGGGCTGCTCAATAAGATTGAACGGTACAAGCTGGATGTTTAAATATTTGTAAAGTTAATTCACAAATATTTGCGCTTCAACTTAACACCAGGAGTCCTCTAAGCCCTACCCTGTAGCGAAACCTTCACAGAATATTTTTGGCATGCAAACTGCTATCAAAACGAGAAGCGAAGAGCGACCCAATGGCAGTTCTGAAGATTTGTTGGTAATGATGCCTTTATTTCCGGTTGCAACTTCAATTGCAGTTGAGCGAATTACTGGCAAGAATCAATATTTTGATAATGATTAAATGGTGGTGAGATTCTGAGGACAAAGAAACCTGATTAAACAGCGAGGTCTGCTAAAAATAATTGAAGATATGGCCTGGGGTGAATGATTCATCAGGAAATTCGGATGTGATGGTCTCCGGCTCAAATTCTTTCGAGGGGAAATTGCGGCTGTTGATGGAGTCAATGTGCCGGGTTACCTGGTCAAATTGTTTTTTTTGCCCAAGGGCTTTATAAGCCACCGCCAGGTTTTGCCAACCTCCCAGATCATTTGGAAAACAGGCAACAATTTTTCGGTTCCAGCGAACCATGCCTTTATAATTTAGAATTCTCCAATTGGCTTCTCCTAAATAACGATAGAGCCGGACTTTGTTATTCGAAATTTCTAAAGCCCTGGTAAACCTTTCAATGGCCATGGGATAATTTCGCAACCGAAAATAAAGCAACCCGGAATCCGTTAACAAATGAGGCGACGGATTGATTTCTATTGTTTGAAATTCTTTCATCAAGTTCTCCTTCTGAACACCCTCCCCTACACAAAGCAGACGCGCTCCCGATCCGTGGGAAGGTTAAGTGACTCTTCCAACTTTTGAGCTTTCAGACGGTCTGTCAGGACTACACTCTCTTTTTTCGAACCGGCCGTCTTCGCATCCACTATATAAAAATTACCCAACTTCCCCTTTCTTAAGCAACTAATGTGCCAGTTTTACGATTGTAAAGAAAGTGTAAGATTTATGGGTGATTTTGCCGGAGGGGTACGAAAAAAGGTTGTAGGACGTGTTCAGGAATTGGTTAGTTTTTGCCCAGGTGGGCAAAAACTGGGCATTTAGTTAAAATGCAGGTTGATTTTACCTTTTTTTTGTTTAGAAGATTTTTTAGATTTGGTTTTACAGCTACATAATTTCATACTTCTTCTCTTCCGGACAACCCTAATAGTCAAATTCGCTAATTTTGCCGCGATCAGAGATTCAGAGTGCAGAGGCTTCAGAGATCAGAGGTGGAGAGAGCCACACGAAAACCGATGAAGAAGCTCTGGAGGCCCGGATAGCCCCCGCCGCGGGCCGAGCAGCGCACGACGCTATGATTGTCGAAGTAGGAACCGCCCCGAACAACACGCCTGTCCTCACCAGTCGTCGATGCATCATCGGGTGTTTCATAGTTCTCGCGCCATTTGGTCAAACACCATTCATAGACATTTCCGCTCATCTCCTCACACCCATAAGGGCTGGATCCATTGGGGAAGCTGCCAACGGCGTTCGTGGTTCTGATATGTCTTTCGTCATAATTGGCTTTTTCCGCATCCGGTTCATGGCCCCACGGAAAAATGCACTGCCGTTCGGGATTCGGCTGCAATTCCGCTTGAGGCGGCTGTTTGTGCAAGGCGTCAATGGCTACCGGTACTGCGGCCGGGGGAATCTCAAGTCCGCCGCGCGCAGCTTTTTCCCATTGACTTTCCGCAGGCAGGATCACCCCGTACTTCTTCGAGAGCAAGCTTTTGTCGTGCCAGCTCTTATTGAGCCAGCGCGTAAATGCCAGGGCTTCATACCAGGTCACGCCGACAACCGGATGATTGTCCAGATCGAACAGGGTGCCATACCGGTGCGGCTCGCTCCGGTCCTCAAATTTGCCGTCGTGCCAGAGACCGCGTTTTTGCGGCAGGGTACCGCCACGCCAGGCATGCAGACCGGCCATAGGGTGAGCAGCAGCGGGCGCTCGGCCAGGGCCAAGAGACGATCGTTCTCGATAATGGCGGTTTTTAGCAGTTGGGCGTTGCCGGTCGCTTCATCGCTTTCCCAATGCCGGACAGCCCCGACATGCCGGTACCAGCGATCGACAAAGGCGCGAATCTGGGCGTTGCTGAATGGCGCGATGACGCCTTCGGCAAAATCATGCAATTTCCAGTCCTGCTTCTGGTAGGCATAAGTGCGGGTAGTGACCAGTATCCGGCAGTTGCCAAAGGTCGCCGCGAAGTCGTCTACGGCTTGTATGATTTGGGCGCGTCTGCTTTTCGCCTCCGGGACTTCATCCAGACCATCCAGGAGAAGAAGTCCTCCTTCCTTGAGCAGCTCCTGCTTCAATGCCTTTGTAAACTCCGCTCTGATGGGGCCCGGCAGTTCCGCGACACTAAATTCCCATAGGT
>JADFPY010000104.1 GCA_022562085.1 candidate division KSB1 bacterium
CGTCCACCGGAGGGACTGTTCACTACTGAAGACATTGACCAGTTATTTGATTCAGATGACTATTGTAAACGAAACAATGTGGGACCGTATGAGGGATGATTTTATTCTGGATAACTACGATGAAGGAGAAGAAATAATGAGTGAAGTAATTAGTTTTGAATTTTATTCTGACACCAATCAGAGCAATGCTTATGATGAGTTGTCTATGATGGCACTGGATATAGAGAGGGATGGTACTGTCTTGATCGTAAGCCGTACTGACATGGATGCTATGGGAGACAGCATTGAAGCCATTATGAAGTATAATGGTGGGGAGCTAGTAGACTAACTATCTGATTTAGTTGTAATTTTAGTTGTTTACTTGACGAAGCAAATAATGTTATAATTGCTTCTCATTACACGGAGGGCACATAATGACAAACAAGACAATCAACCTAGACGGACGCACCATACAAGAACTTTCAGACTTGAAAAGGCAGGGTTTAATTAGCGCACTTGTACCTGAGAACAGTGCTGAAAATTTCACTGTTGAATTTAACAGAGTCGTTAATCTTACCCCTGAAGAACTGATTAGGGAATTTGCGGAGGCGGTGCATGGCTCAGCTTAAGAATTAATGGAACTAAATCTATCTGATTTTATTTGAATATTAAACAAAACCTAATTCATATTTTGGAGTGACAGATGGACAAAACCCAATTAACCATTCAACTACCCGAGTCCGGATTAACTTTTCTTCAAGCCTATGCCAAACGGCAAAATAAAAGCATCTCGGAACTCATAGATCAATATATCCAGCAATTGCAGATTTTAGAGAACTATTCTTATCATCCGGATATTGAAAAAGGTTCTGGGCTGATTCCGAAAGATATTGATGCACAAAAGGAATATTACGACTACATCGAGGAAAAGCATAGATGAAAGTTATGCTTGACTTAAATATCCTCCTTGATCATATTCAAAAGCGTGAACCCCATTATCAGTTTTCTTCCATTGTCATAAGTGAAGTTTTAAAAAATAAAGTTGAAGGGATCATTCCTGCCCATGCTTTGACGACTCTTTATTATCTCATTTCAAAATATACGAACAAAGAGCGGGCCAATGAGAGAATTGACTGGTTATTAGAGAAGTTTGATTTTGTCGGCGGTGACAAATCGTTATTCAAACGTGCAAGAAATTTACAAATTGACGATTTTGAGGATGCTGTTGTAGCAAGTCTTGCCGAAGATCTCCACTGTGATCATATTATTAGCCGAAACGTTCCTGATTTTGAAAATTCCCCAATTCCCGCAATTACACCTGAAGAATTTGCCAGAACGTATGTCAATGTTGAATAAAGTGGACTTTGGAGGCGGTATTCGGACGCCTGAAGAAGTAAAGAAGCAAATATAAATTGGTGTCAAGTGTGAAAATGCTTTGGCCAGACTGTTTAAGCTAAGTGTTATTGTTATTTGCTTGAAATCTAACCAGGAGCGAACTTGATCGACATTCACTCACACGTTCTACCAAAAATAAATGACGGACCCGTGACCATGGGAAGACACAATTGCCATGCTGCACCAGGTCGAAAAAGACGGTACTAAAGATAGGATTCGATTTTATGTGAGTATAACTTTGTTTCCACCAGACAGATGGCGTATGAGACAGCAGAGGAGGAAAAGTGAAACTGAAAATAGCGCTTATTCAACAAAAGAGTTCGAGAGACATTAGTGAAAACCGCCGCAAGGGTCTCGAAGCAGTAAAGGTTGCCGCTGAAAATGGCGCAAAAATGATCGGTTTTTCAGAACTGGCATTTGAACCTTTCTATCCCCAAATTCCAGCAACGGAGAAAATAAGACAGATGGGAGAGTCCATCCCGGGACCAACTACAGAATTATTTTCAAAACTGGCCGCTGATCTGGGCGTGGTTATCATACTCAATTTATTCGAGCGAGACGGTGACCGGACTTATGATACTTCACCCGTAATAAACTCCGATGGCAACCTGCTGGGTACGACAAGGATGGTTCATATTACAGACTATCCTTGTTTCCATGAGAAGGGCTATTACCACCCAGGTGACCATGGCGCACCGGTTTATGAAACAGCGTTTGGTAAGATCGGTGTGGCCATCTGTTATGATAGGCATTATCCCGAGTACATGCGTGCCCTCGCCCTTGCTGGAGCGAACATTGTTTTTGTTCCCCAAGCCGGCGCGGTTGACGAATGGCCAGCGGGGCTTTATGAAGCAGAAATGCAAGTTGCGGCTTTTCAAAATGGGTTCTTCACCGCATTATGCAATCGCGTTGGCGAAGAGACTATGCTGGTTTTTTCGGGAGAATCCTTTGTCTGTTCTCCGGCTGGCGAGGTCATAGCACGAGCCTCCAGGGGTACTGAAGAAATCCTCTATTGTGATCTAGATCTGGACGAAACAGAAACGTCACATGCCCGGCGTCTATTCCTTCGTGATCGACGCCCTGATGTCTATAAAGAGTGGTTCTCTTCATAAACCTAATCTTGTGCTTCTCTAACCAGGCCTGTTAGAATCTAAAATCATAAGGAGTAACTTTGATCGATATTCACTCACACGTTCTACCGAAAATCGACGACGGACCCGTGACCTGGGAAGACACAATGGCTATGCTGCGACAGGCTGGTGTTGATATTAATGAGTTGGTTACTTAATGCCAACCATCAAGCAGCTCTCAAACGCTTTTCGGTTCTTTTTCTTTAGTTTTGATTGCAACGAACCAATGCACGTTCATGTGAGTCGCGAGAAAATGATTTCTAAGTTTTAGCTTGAACCAATTGCGTTGGCAAAAAATCATGGTTTTTCAGCAAAGGAGCTAAACAAAATTCGTAAAATTATTCAATCAAATAACGAAATTATAAGAGAGGCATGGCATGAGCACTGTGATTAATATTGAACCGCGCATAAAAAATCTCAAAATTACTGAAGAAATAATTATAGCCGATCTTGAAGATGGAAGAACTATTAGTGTACCACTTGCATGGTCGTGGCGGTTGTCAGATGCAACTAAAAAACAGCGTGAAAAATTTGAAATCATTGGCAACGGCATTGGTGTTCACTGGCCGGACATCGATGAAGATATTAGCACCGAAGGCATGCTAAATGGCATTCCTGCAAAGCAACCGAAGAAAGTACAAAAGAAATCTGCTTAGTTAAAAACAAGCCAACGAGGAACTAAATTGATCGACATTCACTCACACGTTCTACCGAAAATCGACGACGGACCCGTGACCTGGGAAGACACAATGGCCATGCTGCGCCAAGCGGAGGAAGATGGTACTAAGGAAGTAGCTATCACTCATCACATTTTGAGTAATCTTGATTATGAACGCGAAGGTGAAATCATTACAAAATTTAAAGAACTCCAGGAGCGGATCAAAATTGAGAAGATCGGAATCAAAATTCACCTCGGCGCCGAGCTCTATTCTCAACCGGACATGGAACTGTTTCATACCATTTCCACTTATAACGATAACAAAAAATATTTTTTGGTAGAGTTCCCCATGCAAGGAATTCCCACATTCGTGGCAGACCATTTTTTTAAGCTCATTTCGGATGGCATGGTGCCCATCATCGCCCACCCGGAAAGAAACGGCGGCGTCATTAGAAAACCGGAGCGGGCCTATGAATTCGTGCAGCGCGGGGCTTTGCTGCAGCTGAACGCCGGAAGCATTCTCGGAAGACACGGAGCCCCGGTTAAAGATACTGCAACCATATTGCTGAACAGCGACCTGGTGCATTTTGTCGGCAGCGATGGACACAACACCAAAAGGCGGCCGCTGCAGCTTCGAGCCGCCAGAAATGCAGTTGCCGAAGGCTGGGGAGAATATCGTGCAAATTTGCTTTTCCAAGAGAATCCCGGAAAGGCAATCGCAGGCGAATCCATTAACCCGCCGGACCCGATGCCGATTCAGCCTTTGCTGAAAGGGTTTTCGAAATTGATGCAGAAAATATTTAAGTAAATGAACTCCTTTTTAAAGCCAAAGTATAAATTATTGAAGTTCGAATTTCAGAATCTAACCTATATTATTCATAAAATTTTACCACAGAGGCACAAAGGCCTGTCCTGAGCGTAGCCGAAGGAACACAGAGAATAAAAAAAGTTATAAAGAAAAACGTTTCAAAACAAATTTTTTCAAATCAGAAATGACTATGGTGGCTTGCAAGTAAATAACCCCAATATTTATCAAATCTCTGTGCCTTCGTGTCTCTGTGGTTCATGAATTAACAGTGCAAAGTAAAACTTATAGGATCTTCTTTCCGACTAAATGCTAACATTCCTAAACTCCGCAATTTTATTCGGTCTCGCCGCTATCGCCATTCCTATCCTCATTCATCTATTCACTCGACAAAAAACCAAGACCATCTTTTTCAGCAGTCTGAAATTCTTAAAAGAACTTCAGAAGCAAAAAATCCGCCGGTTGAAAATCCGCCAAATTCTACTTTTGATTCTGCGAACGCTTTTAGTCTTAATCCTCATCCTTGCTTTTGCGCGTCCAACCCTGAAAAGTTCCGGTTCTTCATCTTTGGCAGCAGGCGCCCAGCTTACCGCAGTGATAATATTTGACAATACCTTAAGTATGGGAAGAGAATTTGAGGGACAAAAACTTTTAGATGCGGCAAGAAAGCGAGCGTTAGAAGTGGTAGATTTATTAAGGGTCGGGGATGAAATGTATTTGCTTTACCCGCAGGATCAACCAATTTTCGCACATGAAGGTCCAAGATACAGCCTTGAAAATATAAAAGATCTGATTGGTCAAACCGAGTTGTCATATAAAAAAACGAACTACTTAGCGGCCATTGCACTTGCCAATCAAATTATGGCGGCCTCTTCGAACATTAATAAAGAAATCTATTTTATCTGCGATATGCAGAAAGCGGGACTAAATATCTCGGAAAATACAAACGGTACAAGTTTAACAGGCGATGATGTCAACCTTTTTGTTCTGCCGGTGACAATTTCAAACGAAGAAAACCTTGGCGTCACCGATGTCTCTTTTGAAAATCAAATATTAGAGCAAGGCAAGGTTGCCGAGATCAAAGCCACGATTAAAAACTATGGCGAAAATGCAGCCAACAACAAGCTCGTACACCTCTTCGTAAATGGTAAGCGCGTTGGCCAAAATGTTGTCGATCTGGAAGCAAACTCCGCTGCAAATGTGGTTTTCCGTTTCGTGCCGGACCAAACCGGATTTCAATCCGGGTTCGTACTTTTAGAGGATGACGATTTAATCGAAGACAACCGCAGGTTTTTCACATTTACAATCCCTGAAGAAATTCCAGTTCTGCTGGTCGGAAATCGAGAACAAGATACTTATTATCTAAACCTGGCGCTTCGGCCGCAAAAGGAAGTTTCTTCATATATTAAAATTGAGCCAATTTTAGCCAGGGATTTCGCTGAATACAATTTGGATAACACCGAAGTCGTGATCGTGTCAAATGTTTCAAAGTTTGATAATGCAGAAACGTTAAAACTACAAAAGTTCGTCAGCGAGGGCGGTGGACTCATGATATTTTTGGGTGCCAATGTCGATCTCAGAAATTACAATGACGGATTACATAAAAGATTAAACCTGCCGCTTTTGACTCAATCGTCTGCCAAAGGGCGTGGAGAGCAATTTCTTTCATTTGGAAAAATCGATTTTAGCCACCCGATTTTTAAAGGCGTGTTTGAAGATGAAAAAAGGGTGGAATCACCACATATTCGATTTACTTTAAATGTCAGCTCGAAAGAACCTTTAGACAAAATAATCGAATACAACAACGGAGCGCCGTTCTTGTTCGAGTCGAAGCTCCAAAAGGGTCGAATTATCTATATGACCACCGGCATTTCGGAAGATTGGTCGGACCTGATTTTTCGAGGGCTTTTTGTTCCGCTGGTAAACCGCTCAATTGGTTATCTGGCAGGCGCTGCCTCTGTTGAAAATGATGAGACACTTGTTGGAAACGAGCTTGGTTTCGCATCTGAGAATCTGGCTTCCGGGGCAAGTTTAGCAATTAAAAAACCGGATGAAGTTGAAGTTAAAATTAAACCTGGGGTATCTAAAGGTAATTACCTGGTTCGTTTCAAAAATACAGATCAACCGGGAATCTACACGCTTAACCATAACAATGAAATCGCTACTCAGTGGGCTGTCAACACGGATCCGGTTGAATCTGAAAACGCTACATTTACGACCGAGGAATTAGCTGAGGCGCTCAATGCAAAACAAGTTTATGAAATTAGTCAGTCGAGTGACATTGCTGAAAAGCTTAATGAAACCCGTTTCGGCAGGGAATTTTGGAAATTTTTGATTATGATTGCACTTTCAATTTTATTAATTGAAATGGTGTTAATCAAAGAAAACGCAGTAGTTCACAATAAAAAGATAGGCTAGTGATTTCTAATTAACGTTCAAAAACTAATTGGCATTTTGTTTGTCAAGTATGCTGAACAGTCATTAAAGTCATTGCACAGTCATTTGGTCATTAAGAAATGACAATAAATAACTTAATGACAATTAATGACACTCAAAACCAAGCTTTGGTCATTCATCTCTGATTTATTCCTATTTGCATTATTATTTAGGAATCAAAGCACTAGGAGGATTTAAGTTACTTGTACGAAGTTAATTCTAGCGCTAAAGAAAAAGCCATTCTGGTCGGGGTCATCAAAAAAGGGACCGACCGCTGGGAAACAGCAGATCATTTGGAAGAACTCGCTTTACTGACTGATACTGCAGGTGCCGTTGTTGCTGATAAAGTTATTCAGGAAAAAGAAAAAATAGATCCTGCTTTTTATGTGGGTCGAGGTAAGGCTGAGAATCTTTCTGAATTAGCGCAAAAACGCAGTGCCGACTTAATCATTTTTGACGATGACTTGAGCCCGGCGCAAATCCGCAATCTTGAGCGGCTTTCAGACAAAAAAATTTTAGATCGCAGCGGTTTGATTTTAGATATTTTCGCCAGTCGTGCAAAAACCCGCGAAGCCAAAACCCAGGTTGAATTAGCACAGCTCAAGTACTTGCTTCCAAGATTAACCCGACAGTGGACCCATTTGTCACGGCAAGTCGGTGGGATCGGCACAAGGGGCCCGGGCGAAACCCAGCTCGAGGTCGACCGTCGTCTCATCGGCAAGAGAATCAGCAAACTTTCGGAAGATTTAGTTAAGATAAAAAATCAAAGAGATGTGCGGCGGCGTGGCCGAGAACTAACGACTCAAGTAGCTCTCGTCGGTTATACCAACGCCGGAAAATCAACTCTGCTCAACGCGCTTACTGACTCAAAGGTTTTCGTTGAGGATCGGCTGTTTGCAACATTAGACTCGACTATTCGCCGAATGAAAGCCGATAATCATTCCGACTTACTGCTCATCGACACGGTTGGCTTTATCAGGAAATTGCCGCATAATTTAGTTGCCTCTTTTATGAGCACTCTAGAAGAAGCGAATAAAGCCGATGTGCTTCTGCATGTTGTCGACATCAGTCACTCTCTTGTTTTCAAGCAAATTTCCGTTGTAAAAGATGTGTTGAATGAATTGAAAATTCTAAACAAACCGACGATTTATGTGTTTAATAAAATTGACAAACTCGAGCAAAAGGGTTTGGTGGAAAGGTTTAAAAATGAATATGAACATTCGGTTTTTATCTCCGCAACCAAAGGAATGTTCTTGGAGGACCTGAAAAAAGAAATAGTCAAGATGTCCAGTGAAGCAATTGTGGATTTGGAAGTTACAATTGACATTAGCGACTCCGAAATGGTTTCTAAAATTCATAGTTTAGCAGAGGTATCTGACTCTGATTACAATGAAAATACCGTCATACTAAACGTTAGAGCGACTCCGGAAAATGCTCATAAAATCAAGTGGCTTTTGAATGGGAGGGGAGAATGGGCAAGAATAAAATTCTTGCATTAGTTCTTGTATCCGGTTAACTTACATTATGAGTAAGGGGTGGTCCATTGAATATGTAGAGATAGAAAATACAAAACCCTTTTGAAAAATTTATTTTAGGTTTGAGTACAAAAGAAAGAGCTAAAGTTTTTGAAACAATAATTACTTTTTTGAGCATAAAAAACAGAACCTTCCGATAAAAGAAAGTTTGTCGAAACATTTAGAAGATGGTATTTTTGAAATTAGAGTTTCGTTGTTTGATAAGATAGTAAGAAACTTATATTTTTATGAAAGCGGCGCGAAAATTATTATCACTCACGGTTTTATTAAAAAAACACAAAAAACCCCACGAAAAGAAATAGAAAAGGCTAAAAATTTAAGGAAAAAATACCAAGCGAGACTTAAAAAATGACTAATTATGAAATTGTTTCAAAGCCAAATGCAAGATCCTCAATTTGCAAAAGCCTACCGTGAAGCAAGACTTGAGAGAATCTTAAACGATTTTTTGGAAAACTTGAAAGAAAAGATTTCGCAAAATGCACCCAAAGAGGTTTTGCTAAATACTATAACTTCGATGCAAAAGCAAATTGGCTCGTCTCACATTAGATAGTTTGCTCAACATTTCAAATGGAAAATTTTTGTTCCATAGTTCGAAAATATTTAATTCCTTCCCTTTTTTTCAGCCTCATTCTTACTAACTGGACTCAAATTTATTCTCAGGAATCCCGCCCCCGAATCCGCGAAACCAACCCCAATTACGAACAAGGTGACTGGATCAGTTACTCTGTCGCCCGCTTTGTCACCTCGATTGCAGTGGGCACTGAGTACGTCTATTTTGGCACAACTCAATCCGGAATCACCCGTTACGATCAATTTCGAAATAGTTGGAATTTTCCCTGGACCACCAGCAACGGTCTGGCCGACAACGAAATTTTGAGCGTAGCATTCGATGAAGATACAGGCTATTTGTGGTGTGCGTCCCGCACTGCTGTCAGTTATTATCATCCCACTGCCCAAAAATGGCATAATTCTTTTAAAGACGAATTTGGTCTGCCTTTTTCAGATGAGATTGTATCGATCGGAATTGCCTCAAATAGAATTTTATTCTTAACCCGAGCCGGGAGGTTATTCGAATCGAATAAGTTCGGCGGTATCATTTTGACAGGAAATACCCGTTTTGGCAATCCTTTAAATGATCAAAACGTGCGCTGGTTTGGTAAAGCTGCGAGCCGGATTAAGAATCTGCCGCACTTTTTTATGAGCAACGGCTACTTGTTTAATCCCGCGGGAATAATTGAGGACTTTAATTTTAAAAAGGCTAATATTACCGCAGCAGTTTCGGATAATTGGGGCAACCTTTGGATTGGCACCTGGGGGTTAGGTGCAGGTAAAGGCGACCTTCGCTCGCTGCAATTGGATATGCTCGATTACGGGCTAGCAAAAACAGGGGTGAATGCTCTAAATTTCCATAATGAAGTTTTATGGATTGCAAGCGCAAAGGGCAGCAATCAAAGTCAGCAGAGTATTACTGCCTGGGATTTGAATCGAGACACCTGGAAGACCTATGATCAAAGAAGCATTTCCGAACTGACCAGCGACGAATTTAATTCAATTACTGTGGACGGTGACACTATTTGGTTTTCAACCGGCTATGGATTGTCTCTTTATTCCACCAGAAGCGGCAATTGGAAGACCTACGATCGTTTTGACGGTCTTTCGGACAATATTATTTTTGATACCGTCACAGACGATTCAACCATCTGGGTTGGCACGGCCAATGGCATCGATCGGATAGTAAAAAATAGCCTGGGAAAAAAGGACAGTCTAAAAATTTCGCCTGTCAGTCCGGGGAATCTAACTATAGTTGAAGTCTATGATTTGGAATTGATGGAAAATCTCCTCTGGGCGGCGACCAATCAAGGTATTTATGTATATGATACTTACAAGCGAGAAGGTGGATTCAGCGATGAAATCGGCGGCCCGACGACGAATGTAATCAAATCAATTTCGCGCTATGAAAATGAAATTTGGTTTGGCAGTTTGGCAGGCATCGATGTTTTTGACCTAGAAAAGCAGGAGTGGCGAGGCGTGCCAGAGGGGCGTTTTTTTCCAAAAACCCGTGTTAACAGAGTGATTGCGACTAAAAAAGCAGTCTGGGCCGGCACAGACCAGGGCGTCATGAAATACAACCGCAAGACCAAATCATGGCGCACGTTTACTATTGAAGACGGTTTGATCGATAACCATGTCAACGCTATTTTACCAGACGGCGATCATATCTGGTTTGGCACCGATCTCGGGCTGACCCGGTTTTTCTGGAATTCTCCAAACCGAATCGATTAGATGCTGTGTTGTGTATGGTTAAGTTAAGCTGGTTTTCTTTAAAGATTACGCTTTTTCTCTCAATATCCAGCCTGGTTTTCATTCAAATATAGTTTTTGTAACTCCCAAATTATCAATGAAGAAGCAATGAAGTATTTCAATAAATTGCTCTTCAAAAATGGGTCAATGTCAGTATAAATTAAGTTGTAAATGATTAAGGTGAATATATGAAAAATGGCCTGTTTTACATAAGGCACGTTCTTCTACTTTTGGTAATCACAGCGGTGATCGTACTCATTTGGAATATCCCCCACTGGTTGGTATCTGCTTCGGAAAGTTTGACCTCTCAAGAACTGTCTACTTTTATTTTTGAAACCAGAAGATCTCTGATTTTAACCATCGCAGCAGTAGCAGCTCTATTCGGGCTTTACTTGATCTATCGCAGAATGATTGCTATAGAAAAGAATATACAAATTACAAATGAGGTGCGGATTGCTGACCGTTTCAGTCGCGCGGTTGAGCAATTAGGAACTCATAAACTCGAAATTCAGCTTGCTGGAATTTTTATGCTGGAAAAAATTGCTTCCGAGTCCGAAATGGATCACTGGATTATAATGGAGATTTTGACGGCCTATGTTCGGGAAAACTTACCGTTCAACCCGGAAGCTGTTGATTTAAATGACCAGCAAAAAAACATTGAAAATGGCGATGACTCCTTTAAACAAAAACGACTGGCAACTAACATACAGGCAATTCTATCTGTTATCGGACGCCGGAAATGGCTCAATGAAGAAGTCGAACAGAATCATTTTCTCAATTTAAGAAAAACAAATCTTAAATATGCCGACTTAAGAAATGCTTGGTTAATCGGTGCAAATTTTCGGGGCACCAACCTTGAAAGAGCCAATCTGATGGGCGCAAACCTGGCGGGTGCATTTCTGGCCGAATCCAATTTAAAAAATGCGAACTTACTAAACGCCAACCTCGAAGAGGCCGATTTGCGGAAAGCAAACTTCGAAGGGGTAAAACTCACCGGCGTCAATTTCCAGGGCGCAAATTTTACCGGAGTCAACATAAAAGGCGCAGATCTAAGTGAATCATTGCTTAAAGAAGTTAATTTTAACAATGTCAGACTAAACAAAATTAAGTATGATGAAGAGACGCTTTTTCCAGAGTGGTTGAACCAGGAGAAAAGAGACAAATATGGAATGATATTTGAATTAAGGTAAATTCTAACTATGGTTGTATTAACACAGTATATCAACTCCCCAATCTCCTACATTCTTCCTTGAAGTCTTCAAGCTTTTATTTTTTTTCTTAACCCCAAAAAAAATCTTGTATAATTAAAATTAATTTGTATCTTAAAAACTTTAAATAGATAATTTTTAAAATCAGACAAAAGGAGAAGCCCGATGCTAGCCAAATTCCCAACCGTCATTGTGAGAACGGAAGGCAGATAGCTCGCTTAGTTAGGTTCCGGTTCAATTTCCGGCGATGCATTAACGTTGGATAATTTAGCGTCATCCCTACCAGAATTCTTTATTCCACCATTCGCCTGCACCACCTTTTGCGATTTATCTTTCCTTCTTTTTTAGTTTTAAATTAACAAAAAAACAATCAGTCTTTCAGGATTAAAAATATCCTGCATTGCAGTTTCACACTCAAACCGAAAGAATAATAAAAATGAGTGATTCACTAAAACCAAATGGTTCAATTGTTTCTGACGATTTTAAATCAGAGACAAATGGCAAATTAAGCAATCTTTGGAAAGATATTCGCGAGGCGATTGCGGGTTCACAGCGGGATTTCACCGAAGGGAGTATTGGCAAGGCAATTCTGCTGCTCTCCATTCCAATGGTGCTGGAAATGTCCATGGAATCCGTCTTCGCGGTGGTCGATATTTTCTTTGTTTCTAAGCTGGGTCCCGATGCGATGACCACAGTTGGGGTTACCGAATCTATGCTGACAATTGTCTATGCAGTCGGTATCGGTCTGGCCATGGCTACGACCGCTATGGTTGCACGCCGTATTGGCGAGAAGAACAAGGAGGGTGCATCAGTCGCGGCCGTTCAAGCGATTTCAGTTGGGCTCCTTGTTTCTCTACCTATTTCAGTGCTCGGTATTTTCTTTGCTCCCAACCTTTTGCAGCTCATGGGTGCTTCAGAAAGTATTATCGAGTCTGGCTCCATTTATACTTCAATAATGCTTGGCGGCAATGTTGTGATTATGCTTCTGTTCATTATCAATTCTATATTTCGAGGCGCCGGGGATGCCGCTATCGCAATGCGGGTTTTGTGGCTGGGCAATCTTATTAACATCGTTCTCGATCCCTGTCTTATTCTTGGGCTAGGTCCATTTCCTGAATTAGGCATCAAAGGTGCTGCGATTGCGACGAACATTGGCAGGGGCACAGCTGTTTTATTCCAGATTTACTCGTTGTTGAATACCAAAGGTCGAATCACCATAGCCAGAAAGCAAATCAAAATCCAATTCGCGGTGATGAAGCGGCTCTTGCGACTTTCATTAGGCGGCGTCGGGCAATTCATTATTGCGACCTCGAGCTATATTGGCCTGGTTCGAATTATGATGCTTTTTGGCAGTGAGGTCGTTGCAGGTTATACTGTTGCTATACGCATTGTGATATTTTCCATTTTACCGTCATGGGGTATGAGCAATGCCGCAGCAACGATGATGGGGCAAAACCTTGGCGCTAAAAAACCCG
>JADFPY010000105.1 GCA_022562085.1 candidate division KSB1 bacterium
AGTGCACCAGCCATTTCCCACCTTGCTTTTCGACATAGCGGACACTGACTTCGGTAAAAATCTCTACACCGTGATTCCAGGCGTCGGGTAAATAGTTCGTCTGCACCGTGTTTTTGGAGGTGTGGTTGCAACCGCTGACACAGTCCCCGCACAGGATACAGGGCGTTTGCTTGACCCCGACATGATTTATGTCATCTTTAGTTTTGTCGAATGTCACTGCAATAGGCGGCCGGTAAAAATTTTCTTTCATGAATTTACCGGACTTTTCATGTGCCTCTAATTTTTTCAGTTTTGGAAAGTTTTTGGGATAAGGTTGAGGATTCAGCATTTCTCTAGCGTGAGCATACCCCTTTTTTATGCCGTCTTTGAGATCGCCAATTAGTGCCTTTGGCCATGCCGGGTTCTTGAAAACCCGCGGGTCGGACTCAATAACGACGTTGGCATTGATGAGGGAGGTACCGCCTAGGCCACAACCTACTAAAACGTTGATATCGTCGTTTACATGAAAATCAAAAAGTCCGGTTTTTGAACCGATGTGTTTGTCGGGTATATCGACTTGCAGCTCTGCAGTTGCCTCAGGCAGTGTATCGGGAAATTCACCGGGAAGAAACTCTTTGCCCCGCTCCAGCACACAAACTTTCTGACCGGCACGCGCCAAGCGAGACGCGGAAATGCCGCCACCGTACCCTGAGCCAATAACCACAACCGTATAGTTGCTTTTCATAGCTTCGATTTGTGAGGATAAGTGTCCCATGGGAATGCCTCCGTTAATTTAATAGTTTAGAAAGTTGTCAATTTATTTCCGAAAATGATTATTTAGGTGATATGCTTGCCATTCAGTAAACTACCTTAAATGAAAACCTAACGATTTCATATCATAAATCTTTGAAATCAAAGACAGCGTTTTATAGATTTTTCGTGAAGCCGAGCAATGCTGAGCGGCTAAAATGGAAGACGGAATCAAACCATCGATTCTAAATAAGTTCAACTATATAATAATAAGTAGAAACTTAAATCAATCCTTCGTTGCTGAGGTCAGATAGTGAAAGGCTGGTATAATTAATCAAATTTGCCAAAAAAAAAGAGACTTGGAATTGTATTGTGACAAAATATAAACAGAAATGTCAAGAAAGTCAAGAACAAAATTTGTAGAGAAGCACACGCACGCACGTTGCCGGGTGTATCGGTTAAGGTTCGTACTGACCTAAATTTTAAAACCTAAGTCTTCTCCAGCAATTCATCCAAATTCATGGGAAAGATAATTGTGAAAGTAGTGCCTTTCCCTACTTCGCTTTCCACGGTGATTGTGCCTTTGTGATCTTCGATGATTTGGTAAACGATCGACAGGCCCAAACCGGTGCCGACCCCGACACCTTTAGTGGTGTATCCCGGGTCGAAGATTTTTTTGAGTTTGTCTTTGGGAATGCCGCTGCCATTGTCTTTGAACTCAATATGAACTTTGCCGTTTTTTTGTGAGGTCGTGATCGTAATCTCTCCCTTGTCTTGAATGGCCTGCTTAGAATTGATCAGCAAATTGAGGAAAACCTGGTTCAGCCGTCCCGGGAAGCAGGCCATCGGCGGGATGTCGCCGAAGTTTTTAATGACTTTTAAATTGTGTTTAATTTCATGATGAATCAAAGTTAGGGTGTCCTCAAGCCCTTCGTGAATATCGACTGTTTTTAGTTCGGCTTCGTCGAGGCGGGCAAAGCTTCTGAGGCGCCTGACAATTGTGATAACCCTTTCGCTGCCGTGGTCGATCACCCGGTTTGCATCTTCGATCACTCGGAGGGGCTTGGAAAGGCCGTCGTTTTCCTGCAGCTCTTTCGGGAATTGCGCCTCGATCGTTTCTTTTAATTTTTTGACGGCGCGTTTCAAGGTGTCGTGCATACTCGAGACCGCGCCGATTGGCGTATTGATTTCGTGAGCAATTCCGGCTACCAACATACCCAACGAAGCCATTTTCTCAGATTGCACCAACTGGGTTTGGGTTTCTTTGAGAGTTTTCTCTGCCTGCTTGCGTTTGGTAATGTCGCGTGCGAATCCTACCCGGTGGTGAACTTCGCTTTTATCATTGTAAATTGTAAAGGCCGAAAGCTCAACATCGATTGGCTTGCCTGATTTCGAGTAACTGACAATCTCGCCGCGAAAGCTGCCTTTTCTCTCCAATTCCGTTCCGATTTTCTGGAAGGTTTCCTCACCGATCAGAATAGCCGCAGTCTTGCCATGAATATCTTTTTCCGTGTATTCGAGCAATTTTTTGTGAGCCGGATTTATCTCTAAAAATATACCCTGCGGATCATAGATCGCGATTGCGTCATGCGAGTTTATAAAAATTTCCCGATACAGTTTCAATTTTTCTTCGGTCTGTTTTCGTTCCGTAATGTCAATACCGGTGCCAATAACAAACTCAATGTTACCCTCCTTGTCTTCAAGCGCGGTATTTGACCAGTCAATCAACCGCTGTTCGCCTTCTTTAGTTAGCCAGTAATTTTCCGTCCGGTTTGGGAAATCACCGCCAATGAGCTTATCAAAAGTCGCGCGTACCCGCAGGACTTCCGTTGGAATGAGAAAGAGATCCCAAACATGCTTGCCCTTAACTTGCTCAAATGAATATCCGGTTGTTTCTTCACAAGCCCGGTTGAACCGAATGATCCGGCCTTTTAGATCGAGCACTACAACCAGCGCACCCGCGGTGTCAAGAATCGCCGAAACAAAATTTCGCTCCCGTTCCAGGGCTTCTCTTGCTTGTTTTCTTTCGGTGATATCTGTGCTGACGCCGCAAACCCGATAGATTTCTCCCTTTGAGTTTCGAATTGGGAAGGCACGAGACCTTATCCAGCGCACGGATTTGTCCGGCCGGACAATCCGGAACTCCTGTTCATTTTCTTTACTTCTGTGTTTATTAATGTTCTCCGATACCTGGGTGCGATCATCCGGATGAATCGCCTCCAACCAGTCAAACGAATTCCTGTAGAGATTTTTTGCAGGTCTACCATAAATTTGCTCATATGCCGGACTGACATAAATAGTCTTCTGTGCGTTGAGATCCGCCATCCAGAATGCCTCATCGATGTTTTCCGTTAACTGGCGGAACTTTTCTTCACTCTCGGAAAGATCCTTGAGAAGCCTTGCCATTTCTGAATGTTTTTGTTCTAACTCTTCCTGCGCCGCAAGAAGATCAACATTTGCTTTCCCTAAAGAATATGTCTTTTTTTCTGATTCTTTAGCCTCTCGGCGAAGCTGCAAATTTGCGTAACGGAGCTCCTTCGTTCTCTCAAGAACCTTTGTTTCGAGAGTACGGTAGCTGCGGATATTATCGAGGGCAAGGCCGACCATGTTTGCAAACATCTCAAACCTGGCTATGTCCTTATCATCCATGTCACGGTCATGGTGCTGCATATTGCCAACGATAATGCCAATCGGTTTTTTCTCCGCTTTAATTGGCGAAACCACCACGGCTTTGGTGCGAATTACCTGCCCGGGTTCATCTTTAGGCCATCTCGGGTCGGCATTCAGATCGGGAATAAATATAGTTTTACTTAGTTCGATGCTTTCCATGAAGTGGGGCGGAAATTTAAATTTTTTAGACTTTACCCGGTTTAAAAAATTTCTGACCAACTCTTCCGAATCCTTGGCCATACAAAGCGAGTAAAGCGCCAGTCTTCCGTTTTTATTAAGAAACATGGTTGCCCGGTCAAAGTCTAAACTCTTGCACAGGAGTTTTGGAGCTTCTTTCAAAAGCTCCTTTTCCGAATAAAGTGAGCTAAATTTGTTTGATACCTCATTCAGCGCAATCAATTGACGATTGGCATATTCAAGTCTTTCGGTTCTTTCCTCCACTCTTTTCTCGAGTTTCTGAGAATATTTTTTTAACTCTTTTTTAGATTGCTCAAGCTGTATTTGCAGTTGTATTTTTTCAATGGCTTTGTGAATGGTCGTGGAAATTTTATTTATCTCCGGAGGTTTTAGGACAAAGTCGTAAGCTCCTACCTTTAATGCTTTAACAGCCATATCCACAGAACCGTGGGCAGTAAGAATGATCACCGGAACATCTGCATCGATTTTCTTTATTTTTTTCAAGACTTCCAGGCCGTTCATTTTCGGCATATTCAAATCACAAAGCACAACATCGACTCGGCTCTTTTTAAACGAGTGAAGTCCCGCTTCTCCGGATGCCGTTGAAGTGACTTTGAAGCCCTGGGCGGCCATTTGTTCTGCAAACTGTTTGCGCTGGCCGGCATCATCTTCGATATATAAAATCTTAATTTTGTCCATTGTACTTTCGCTTAATGACTACAGTAATTTTCTAAAATGATAAACTTTTTAGTTTTCAAAAGCAAATAGAAAAAGGAAACCAAAAATTAAACGGATTTAGCGAATGAACGGATGCTCTGATGTGTAACTCTGTCTTTGGATTGCAAAATCAGCGAAGCGTAGGTTTGCAAGTTCGGAAAAGAATAACAGCATGCCCCGAAAACCGATATTATATACTGAAGGAGCCGGGACTGACTTTACGCTGCAATTAGACAATAATGATCTGGCGGCACTGGGATGGAGAAGTAACCTTGTCCTCATCTTTTCGTCTATGATTTTAACACGTTTTCAACATTCATTTTAATCTTGCATAACATAGAAAAGAAAGTTACTTTTAACCTACGGTATTCCAATTAAACAATAGCTTTCAGTATTTGAATGGATAACCAAACATCCTATCCCAAACTTTTTCGAATCTTAATTGCGCTGCTGGCAATCTATTTGCTTATTAGTGGTCTTACGAATGCTTATCATTTTGCAAGCAGGACGACTGACGAGAACCTGTTCAGAAATCCGCCTTCAAACCTTTATGTTGCCGGTAATTTCCCAGCGACAAAACTTGACCGTAATGATGAACCCGTTGATGACAACTCCGCACAGGATTCTATACGTGTCGGAGACATATTAATAAGGGTAAATGATCATAAAATTTATCAGGACTTTAACCTCGATCAGTTATTACAATCTTTGCCGGCTGAGTCCGATTTAAAATTCGAAATACTGAGAACCCCCGAAGACAAGAAGTACACCTACCGGATTGCGAAAACAAACTTTCCCAATAATTTTTACCGCCGCTTGCCTGTGACAGTCTATGTTCAGGAAGTTGAAAGGGGGGGCGCCTCTGATATGGCAGGAATGCAAAAAGGCGACTTAATTTACCGAATAAACGGACTAACATTTAAAAACGCCCGCGAAGCCGACAGAATCTTGCGCACTTCTGAAAGCGGAACAACCATTTCATACGATATCATTCGAGAAAATCAAAACATTACCCTGGCGGTGACTTTGGCCAGGTTTGGCATTCAAATTTCATTGTTAATTTTTTTCTTGTCCGGAACGGTGTTCTGGGGCGTGGGAACGTTTATCGCTTTAAACCGGCCCCGGGTTTTAGCTGCCCGCTTAATTGGCTTATCTTTAATGGCGTTGGGTTACACCTTTATGATTCTCTTATTTGGAGCAGCAGTTCAACAAAGTTTTTTCGCTCTTCTTTCAACCCTTACCGTAGTCAGCGCGCTGCCATTTGGAATCGCCATGTCAACCCACAGCACATTTTATTTTCCCGAAAAAAGACAAGAAATGTTAGAATCCCGCTGGCTCCGCTTGATTCCTTATGGCCTGGCCAGTCTGTTTGTTTTATTATTTCTATCAATTTTATTCCGGGTCTTTAGAGGGTTTGAATACCAAACAGTCTTTATTTTGATGTTACTTTCAATGTGGGGGTATCATTTTGCGATCCACTTCATCTACCGGAAACATCGTCCCAGCCAATATAAAAAGATTAGCAGAATTATTTCCAGGGCTTCTTGTCTTGCTGCAGTTACCGCAATAGCTCTTGTATTTTTCCTTGATCAGGCCGGCCAAATTCGGCAAATGGGGTTTGCTGGGATTCCATTGGTTGCAATTCCGCTGATTTATCTTTACGTCATCGGCCGCTATCAACTGCTCGGAATGAACCTGCATGTGCGGCGAAACATAATTTTTATTATTGTTTCGTCTTTGTGGATTTCGGTGTTTGTCTTGCTACTTCTGCGCACCTTGTTTGCTTTGGCAGATATTTATATTGACATCCCCAACCTGCATTTTACGGGCACCTCAATTGTGGTTATGGATGTACCTCCGGATCCCAGGCATCGCGATTTTTTAGAAAAGCTGATTATCATATTTGTTTCAATTGGAATGACATTTGGTTTTATAAAGGTCGGAAAAAAAATTCAAGGGTTTATCAATCGCAAGTTTAACCGGGACCATTATAATCTCAGCCGAGCAACCAGCGAGCTGGCCGAGGTAATGGCCACAAAATTAAGCATGAAGGAATTGGCTCAAGGCGTTGTTGAAAGATTGGCGAAAGTGATGCAATTGAAACGGGTAGGCGTAATATTTTTTCGTGATGAAAAATCTTGCTGCCAGGAAGCATACGGTTTTGACGGCTCGCAATGGGACGATATCTGTTTGACTTCCGGCAACGCAATAGTCGATGAAATTCAGAAATTTAAAAACGAGTCCCGCTTTAGTGTCGAATTCTTGCCTCCGGAGGCAAAAGAGGAATTCAGAAAACACGGGTTTTGTCACATCATTCCCATCAGGTTCAAAGACAGACTCGTCGGTACTTTCATTGTTGGAGAAACACTTTCGGAATCTCCTCTGCATTTGGAAGATCTTACCTTTCTGACGACCGTAGCCAAGCAGGCCTCCCTGGCAATTGAAAACGTATTTTTATATGAAGAGCTGGCCGAGCAGGAGCGGCTAAAACATGAGCTGGAGATTGCCCGGCAAATTCAGCTGGCGTCGCTTCCCCAAAGCACACCGCAAATTTCAGGCCTGGATATCTCAGGGGCATCGATTCCTGCCCTGGAAGTCGGCGGTGATTATTATGACTTTCTAAATGGCCCTGCCGGATCGATTACAGTGATCGTTGGAGATGTCAGTGGTAAAGGCACCTCCGCTGCACTTTATATGTCTAAGATTCAGGGCATTTTGCGCTCTTTGCACGAATTCAATCTCTCACCACGGGAATTGTTTATCCGGGCGAATCGTCTCCTTTACAAAGACCTGGAGAAAAAGTCCTTTATCACGGCAATCGGTGCCTACTTCGACAGCTCGAAAGGGAGTTTGGTTCTAGCGCGGGCCGGGCATCTGCCGCTTTTTTATTATCATGCCAAATCCAAGCAGGTCAAGTGGGTCACGCCAAAAGGACTCGGGTTGGGTCTGGAGCAGGCTGAAGTGTTTGCTGATGAACTCGAAGAAGAGGTCATCAACTACCAGCCGGGAGATATTTTTCTTTTCGTGACCGATGGCATAACCGAAGCCCAAACCCACAATGGCGGACAGTTCGGCGAGGAAAAGCTTTCGGAAATTTTGTCTGCAAGCAGCTCTTTTGATGCTAATAAACTTCGCGACAAAGTCCTTTCCGAAGTGACACTATTTGCCGAGGACAGGTTACCCCACGATGACCAAACCGTGGTTGTTGTAAAAGCCCTGTAGGTGCCCTGTAGGTCAATTAGGGTTGAAGACCTAATTGACGTATCGAAATTGTCAGAAAGTCCTTTGGACATTTCTGCCTGCGCTTTCTCCTCCCTTGATTTTTTTCTGTAAAATACTACATTTACAAAAAGTAGAAACTTAGTGTCTTAAAATAAATTTTATCAACCGTTATGAAACCCATCAAACTCGGATTTATCGGATGCGGTATAGCAGCTACTGAGCTTCATTGGCCAGCCCTGCAAAAATTAAAAGACCAATTTCAAATCACTGCGGTCTGCAATAATACTGAGCAAAAGGCGAGGAAATTTTCCAAATTGGTTGGCGGTGTTTCTTACATGCTCGATTATAAAGAATTGCTGAAAAACCCGGATGTTGAAGCAATTGTCATAGCCCTTCCGATTTATTTGAATAACCGAGTTACCAAGGAAGTTTTGTTAGCGGAAAAGCATGTTTTTGTCGAGAAGCCTTTGGCCGCAAACCTGGAGGAAGCCCGTGATCTTCTAAAGTTTGGACATTCATTTTCGCAGGTGAAAATGGTAGGAGAAAATTGGTACCATCATCCGGTTTTTCAGCGGGTGAGAGAATTAATCGTCGAAGATCGAATTGGTGATCCATACGCAGTTTTCTGGGACGTCTTCCAACTGGTAACATTAGAGAACAAATACGCGCAAACGAAATGGCGCATTGAGCATAAACACAAAGGCGGATTTATCACTGACGGCGGGATTCATAACATCGCCGCTTTGCGCTTGATGTTTGGCGAAATCAGAGCGGGAAATGCCTTCAGCAAATCCATTAATCCGGCAATTGGAGAAGTCGATACATTTAGCTTACAATTCGAGACAAAAAATCGTGTACACGGTGTTCTGAATATTTTTCGCAGTCCAATTGGCGTTTCAAAAAATCAATTGCTCGTTTTGGGCAAACAAGGGAGTATAATGGTTGAAGCCAATAAACGGATTTTGGTAAAGAAACAGAATGGCACCGAGGTTGAAGAAACGATTGAAGAGGACACAAGCTACAGAAATGAATTTGAGGATTTTTATCAGGCCATTCGCAACGGCAAGGAAGTTGTGAGTTCATTTTCAAAGGCTTATGAGGATTTGCACGTTCTACTCACAGCATTGGATTCAGCAAATCAATTTCATGATTTAGGTACCAGGGGATAATTTATTTTTGCTACAAATGAAAAAGAAAAAAATCATAATCGGAATTCACGGGGCTGGGAATAAACCAGCGCAGCGCCTGCTGCAATTGTGGTGGCGTAAAGCTATTTGTGAAGGTTTGGAACGAATCGGACAGCCGCGCCGAAATTTCAAGTTTGAATTAGTTTACTGGGCGCAATTTCTCTACTCTGAGCCGCAAGACCCTGAAGCGGACGATCCGGAAAGTCCTCTTTACATCAAAGAGCCGTATGTTCCGGCTGCTTCGAATAGTGTGCCTCAATCACCAAGCAGGGTAAGAAAAAAGTTTTTGGATTGGCTCGAGATTATGATGGATAAACTGCTGCTTTCGGAGAACCGGTTTTTCAACTTTGACCGGATTGGTGATTATGTGCTCCGTAAAAGATTTCGGGATTTGGAGCTGTATTTTCACAAAGCAAATGTGGAGCTGGATCAGGCCGGGCTTTATGCAAAAAAACTGATCCGCAAAGAGTTGGCTAAAAAACTCAAAAAATACCGAAAAAGAGATATTTTGCTGGTATCCCATTCCATGGGGACGGTTATTTCTTACGATGTTCTAACCCAACTGGCATCCGATTCTGACATTCACACGTTCATTACGCTTGGTTCGCCCCTGGGTCTGCCGGCAGTCATAAAGAAAATTTTTGTTGAACAGCACAAAGACTTAAAGAATGAAAAACTGCTGGTCACTCCTGAAAATATTCGGCAGTCCTGGTTTAACTTTTCCGATTTGAATGACCGCGTCGCCCTGGATTATAAACTCTGTAATGATTTCATACAAAACTCTCAGGAAATTGGCCCAAAAGATACTATCGTACAAAATGATTATGAAAACCACGGAAAAAAAGATCATCATAAGTCATACGGGTATTTGAGAACCCCGGAAGTTGCTGAAGTCATTGATGGTTTTTTGACTGGAGGAAGGCTATCATCATTTGAATTACTGCAAGAATTGCTGGGGAGATTCCAGAATAAGGCAGCTTAAAATATTTTCCTAATTTAGGGAATATTCCATTTATTTTTTGCGAGGTTCATGTGTCTCACACTATTATCGGCACAGCCGGCCACATCGATCACGGCAAGACAGCCCTGGTGAAAGCACTCACCGGAGTGGATACCGATCGCTTAAAAGAAGAAAAAGAACGCGGCCTTACGATCGATTTGGGATTCGCCCACTTTGGTAAAAGTGCAACGATTATAGATGTGCCGGGACACGAAAAATTTATCCGCAACATGGTTGCCGGAGTGAGTACCATCGAGCTTGTTCTTCTCGTGGTTGCTGCAGATGACGGCGTCATGCCCCAAACCCGGGAGCATTTGGACATCCTGAAAATTTTGCAGGTCAGGCAGGGAATTATTGTCATAACCAAAAAAGACCTGGTCGATGATGATTGGTTGGGGTTAGTACACGATGATGTGCGCAGCCTGATCAAAGGTTCGTTTTTGGAAAATGCCCGCATGATTGCCGTTTCTGCAATCAACGGTGAGGGCATCCCCGAAGTCAAAGCGGAGCTTGAGAACCTCTACGCAAAAAGAAAGTCGAAGGAAGACGGAGGCATTTTCTGGATGCCTGTGGATCGCACCTTTACAATGAGGGGCTTTGGGACCGTGGTGACGGGGTCGGTACTTTCCGGACAGCTCAAAGTTGGAGAAAGTTTAGAACTCTTGCCGCAAAAGCAGAAAGTCAAAGTTCGCGGTCTTCAACGTCACGGACAAGCGGTTGAAAAAGTTTCGACGGGCGACCGGGCGGCGGTTAATTTGCAAGCAATTGAGAAAGAGCAGATTCATCGCGGAGATGTTTTAGGGGCACCCAATTATTTTTCACCTTCCCAACGTTTTGATGCAAGATTGCAGCTCTTGAAGTCGGCGCCGCGTGCTCTCAAACCGCGCTCGCGGGTGCGAGTTCACTTTGGCACCACCGAAGTCATGGCGCGACTTTCTCTTATAAAGGTTTCTAAAATTGACCCGGGCGAAAGTGCGTTTGTCCAATTCCACCTGGAACAACCTGCGACTGCCCGACGGCTGGACCCTTTTGTCATTCGGCAATATTCTCCAACCATAACAATCGGTGGCGGGGTGATTCTTGATGCGAATGCTCCGCGTCACAAATTATCCGATCCTTCGGTTTTACAGAAATTGCAGGCACTGGAAAAAGAAAATCCGGCAGATGTACTGGAAAGCAAGCTCTTGTCCGCTCGGTATGATTTGCTGACATTAGATCAGTTGTCCGCGGAGATTGCGGCCTCAAAAGAGGCCATTAAGGCCCTACTCAATGAATTGGAAAATCAGGAAAAAGTTGTCCTTCTTAAAAAAGCTGGACAAGAGGCGGTGATTCACTGCAATAATTTTGAAGAAGTCAAAAACATAATAGTTAAGGCAGTAGCTGATTTTCACAAAAACAACCCTGCAAAGTTCGGAATTCACAAGGCGGAGTTTAAAAGCCTTATTAAGGTTAAAATGGACTCGGAACTCCTCGATTTCCTTTTGCAGGATTTACATAAGAGCAATCAGATAAAGGAATCCTCGGGAATCATAAGTCTAAAAACTCACAAGATAGAATATTCTCCGGAGCAGGAAAGTCTCAGGCACCAAATTGTTGAATTGCTTTTTAACGAAGGATTTTCCACATCCTCAGAAACAGAAATGGCTGAAAAGCTAAAGGCTAATCAGAAAAACATCCGCGACGTTTTGTCTCTAATGATTGGCTTAGGAGAGGTGATTCGGGCTGATGGAAACATTTACTTTCACCCAAAGCGAGTCCAGGATGTAAAAGAAAAATTGGCATCCTATTTTGAAATGAATAAAGAAATCACTATCGGTCAATTTAAAGACCTTCTGGGCGGCGCCAGCCGAAAATACGCTTTACCGCTTTTACTTTATTTTGACGGGCTTGGGTTTACCGAACGAAGCGGGGACGTGCGGGTTTTGGGCAATCGCTGAAAAAAGAAAAGGCTAAGAATTAGTATCTTAGCCTTGTAGAAAATTCTATTTAGAAGAAATCTTCTTAAACTTCTTCCGCTTTCGGTGGCCTTGTCGTCCTGAAAACATAATCCCACAAGGGCGAACTCACACCAAAACCGTACTTCTCATCCTGATAATGATGTTTGCTGTGGTAGTGTTTCAACCACAAGCCCATCTCCGTTTCCTTCATAGAAAAATGATGAGTGGCGTAATGAATCATGTCATAAGCTAAATAGCCAAAAACGAATCCTGAATAAATAGGTGCGGTATAAGAACTTCCCATCAGTACCCAGAAAAATCCATAGAAGATTAGAGCAAGAGGAATACTTATAGCAGGCGGCATCACCAACCGCATCGGGTCTTTTGGGTAATCGTGGTGGATGCCGTGTGCCAAAAAGTGAATCTGTTGACCAAGTTCACTTTTGGGGTGATAATGAAAAACATAACGGTGTATGACATATTCCATTAACGTCCAGAACAGAACGCCTGCTAAGAACAACAGCGTAACCAAACCGGCCTCAATGGTACCGGAGTTAAAAGCCAAAAACAAAAAATAAGAGATAACCGGCAGAAAAAGCATGATGGGCACCGTCGGATGCACATGTGACAATTTCTCTATCAACTCATTTGAAAAAAGTCTTGGCGTCGTTTCTTTGTTACTAACGTAACGCTTCGCCATTTTGCCTCCAAATCTACTTCAATTGTAAAATTAAGCATACAAGAATATGAAATTATTAACTGATTGTCAAGATTTTTTTGATAAAACAACAACACGCCTCGAATTATTTCATCTAAAGTTTCAACTATCTGTAAGTATCGTCAAAATAGGGATGTCCCGTCTGACATAGGTTGACATTTAATCAACAAGGAGGCAACCTATGTCCGACGGAGGTATTAGGTATCGTTTTCGTTCAGCATTTAAGCAAAAAGTTATCTTAGAGTTTGAATCAGGTAAATTAACCATTGCAGAAGCGCGCAAGATTTATGATATTAGAAGCCAGCCAACCATTTATGAATGGCTCGGAAAATATGGCAAGAATCATTTAATTTAAAAAGTCGTTCGTGTTAAAATGAAAGACGAAAAAGATAAATTGCCGAGAA
>JADFPY010000106.1 GCA_022562085.1 candidate division KSB1 bacterium
CACCGTGGAAAGCGAAGTAGGGAAAGGCACTACTTTCACAATTATCTTTCCCATGAATTTGGATGAATTGCTGGAGAAGACTTAGGTTTTAAAATTTAGTTCTTTACCCATTCTTAACCAACAGATCCGGAGAAGGTCTGCCACAGATTTTTTATTGACTTTCTTGACACTTTTGTTTATGTTTTGCTACAATATCATCCAAGCCTCTCTGTTTTGATAAATTCAATCAAAGTATACTACCAGCCTTTGACATGCTAACCTTTGCAGGGATGGATTAAGCATTTAAGTTTCTATTCATTTACATCTTTAACTTTTATAGTGATAGAAAGTTGAACTTATTTAGAATCGATGGTTTGATTCTGACTTCCTTTTAGCCACTCAGCATTGCTCGGCTTCACGAAAAATATAAAACGCTGTCTTTTGATTTCAAAGATTTATGATATGAAATCGTTAAGTTTTCATTAAGGTAGTTTACCGAATGGCAAGCATATTACTCCAATAATCATTTTCGGAAACTGGATGGACAACCTTCTAAATTATTAAATTAACGGAGGCTTGATCATGGGACACTTATCCTCACAAATGAATCCAGTCGCTTAGTCGGATCGAGATTCAAACAAAAATAATGGAGGAATAAAATGAATATTGAAATGGGGCCGATTTTAGGATTTCGCGGAGTTAAAAACAACAAATGGCATGTATGTGCTCTCATTGTGGTAAAGGGGGACGAAACCCCGAAACTTACCTCGGGGGGTGGTTCGCCTGCTGCTAATAATTTGTACAGCTATGGCAATCGAAAAATTTGGCGATTCGAATGGGCCGTCGATCAAACCGATAAAGAGCAAGCTGTTGAATATTCAATTGACGGGGATAAATGGAAATTTAGGGTACCACCCAAGAAGGACGCGGAGTTGCGATTTGCCTATTCATCGTGTAACGGCTATGGCAGCGCAAAAGACGCCAAGAAAATCGAAGACAAAAATAAAATGTGGAAAGTGCTTTCAGATCAGCATGATGAAAAACCATACCATCTGATGATTATGGGCGGGGACCAGGTTTACGGCGATCCGATTTGGGAAATGTCCTCAACGCTCAAGAAGTGGGCAGAAAAATCGGGGAAAGAAAGATGGAAAGCCAAATTCACCCAGCAAATGGACACTCAGGTTGAAAAATTTTATATGGATCTTTATTGCTCCCGCTGGTCTCAGCCGGAACAAGCGAAAATGTTTGCCCAAATACCGGCTGTGATGATGTGGGACGATCACGATGTGTTCGACGGCTGGGGGTCTTACCCTGAAGACTGGCAGGCAAGCGAAGTTTACCAAGGCATATTTGCACAAGGAAGCAAGTATTTCAGCCTGTTTCAAATGCAGGCCCGCCCGGACGATCTACCCGACGCCGTGTTCAAGCGCCAACCAGGTTTTTCTTATGGCTATCAAATAGGGGATATCGCTATTCTTGCCCTCGATACCCGTTTTGAAAGAACTCAAAAAATGATTATGAGCAGCCATGCCTGGGACCAGGCTTTCTCCTGGTTAGAAGGACTAAGCGGTTGCAAACACCTGCTTATAATGGCAAGTATTCCTGTGGTTTACCCGGATTTTGGGCTCATGGAAAAAGCGCTGGCCTTTATACCCGGCCAGCAGTCCCTCGAAGATGACTTAAAAGATCATTGGCGCAGCAGGACTCACAAAGAAGAACGGCTGCGGCTCATCCACAGGTTGTTTAAATTCTCAGAGGAAAAAGAGTGCCGGGTTTCGATCCTTTCCGGGGATGTGCATGTCGCGGCAGTCGGCGTTATCGAATCAAATCGGGGAGGAACCGCGGGCAGCAACGCTTATGTGATTAATCAGCTTATTTCTTCAGCCATTGTCAATATCCCACCAAACGCAGTGGTTGTCTGGTTTTTAGAAAAAATGGGCGACAATGTTGAGAAAGTCGACCGGGGAATCACTGCCCAGATGTTGACTTTCCCTGCTACCGACCACAGGTTTATCGGCGCCCGAAACTGGCTAAGTTTAAGTCTCGATGATAAAAGGCGTGTGTGGGCAGACTGGTTTGTCGAAGATGAGGATGCTCCGTTTACCAAAGTCATTCATACCGTTTGATAAAGCCGTCTCGACTCTGAAATCGAAAATTCGAAAGGACCCCTTTATGATGCTGGATGCTTGATGCTGGATGCACGATACTCGCATTAACTCCATCCGGTATCAAGCATCCAGCATCGCCTGGTGCGCTCATTTCACGTTATACCTATCTAAATCCCCTGTTTGGTTACCAGATGCTCAAAAAAATCCTTTTCTTTGTTTTCGTTCCCTCTATTCTAACTTACTTTACCTACCAATGGATCGCCTCACTGCCAAAAGTTGAATTCGATGCATCAGTTGAAATCAGCTGGCGATCCGGTGAAGAAATTTTCTGGGGAAAAGGGCGCTGCAGTGTCTGTCATCGAATCGGTGACAAAGGCTACGCCCTCCGCGGTCCAAATTTAGGCCAGAGCAAAGACGGTCCAATCCTGCCGATCAGAGCGAGAGAAAGGGCGTCGCAGTTAAACCTTGCAGGGGCGACAGAGTATTTGGTTCAAAGTATCGCTGAACCCGGCGCTTTTGTTGTGCCCGGCTACAACAACGAAATGCCGGAAGTTTTCAGAGCACCCATCTCTTTAACTCCCTCCGAAATCAAAGCAGTTATTCTTTATCTCGAAAGTTTAGACGGGGACACCACCTTCAAAGAAATCCGCCTGCCGTCCCAATTACTGGCTTCTTATCAACCGGGTAAGCAATTTCAAATCAACGGCGATGTTGCCGAAGGACGTAACCTGTTTTTTGACATCGAAGGTCCGGCAGCCTGCGCGGCGTGTCATTCCGGACTCAACCTGGACGGCAAAGTCGTGGGCAGCACAATCGGCCCGGATCTAACAGCCATTGCCGGTTTTCGCACCCCTGAGCATATTTTAAGAAAAATCATCAACCCGGATTCCAACATTGTGAGCGGCTATGAGGAAGTTCTTATTAGAACAAAAAGTGGGCTGCTCCTGGTTGGAATAGTAAAAGAAGAAAATAAAGGTGAGTTACAATTAATAGAGAGAAATGAAAATCTAATCTTGGTTAGCAAAAAAGACATTCAATCGCGAGTGCCGCAATTTTCAATGATGCCTTCAAATTATCGCGACCTCTTAACCCAAAAACAACTCAACGATCTTTTGGCTTATTTGGTGACGCTTCAAGGAAATTAGGTTTGAAATATCATTTTTAATGCATTTTAATTCTTCTCAAAACTTTTCGGAATATAACTTGTACATAAGTATATCTAAATTTTGAAATTGTCAGGTGTTTATTTTTTCGATTCCTTATTGATTTTTTACTGGAACTTACCGAATTGTATTTATATATTTGTCGTACAGTTCATAATATCCATCCAAAATAACAAGAAATTAATGTATAACGTCGAGGAAATTTATCCCAATTCTCCTCTTATTGAGGTAATTTGCGAATTGAGATTTAAGAAGAATTTAAAGATAGAATGTCAAAGACATAATTTTTATGAGAAAATAAGCGAAAAATATGTCCATATCCTTGTCCCGAATTTTTCTCCTAATTCTTTGTTGGCTTTAATGCCTTATAAGTTTGAGAATGAAAAAAGGGATGCTGGAGTAATGCTCGCGATAGATAAGTTTTCATACTACAACAAACAAAAATATGTGGGACATAAAAAATTCATGGAAGAATTCATGAGTTTGCTTGATTTATTAGTTAAGACATACGCTATAAATAATTTAACAAGGATTGGCTGGAGATACATAAACGTTATTTCCTTTACACGAGAAAGCGGGTTGCTACCACTTAATGATTTTTTTAATCTTAAATTCAGTTTTTCTCAAAATCTGATGTCAAATTTCGAAAATTTTGATACCGTTTTTGTGACTAAAGTTGAAGATGGATCGATTACGGCAAAACTTCAAACAGCAATGGATTCGAAAAGCCGCCAGGAAGTCTTTGTACTCGATATAGATTTTGCAAGAACAGAAAATCTACTAATAAAAAATGTAGCGAAGGATATGCAACAAGCTCATAATCAAGCACGTTTACTTTTTGAGAACTCAATAACTGACAATTATAGACAATATTTAAGAGGAGATAAAATATGAGTTTTGTACATACTCAATACACCTCTGAAAATGTTCAAGATACGTATAATCTAATCAAAAGTAGAAAAGATGATATTCCTTTTAATTTTGCAAAAAGGGATATGTATGACTCAACTGATATAGATTTTGACGCAAATGATTATATTGGATCACACACCACTAAGGTCCCTAAGTGGAAATTTAGAAATTTAAATTTCAAGATCTATTCTTCTAAACCAATTGAAGTGATGATTAGCCGACAAGACGGAAGGTGTTTTGCAGAGAACGAATCGTTAGATATTTATGCAATTGGCGCTAGTGAGGAAGAAGCAATTGATGATTTTTGTCAAAATTTAATTTATTTTTATAAACATTACAAAGCGCTTAGTTGGGATAAAGTTACTGGACGTGCAGAAGAACTTAAACAGTTGTTTGATGATGTTTTTCAAGAGACACTCTTATGAATGTTGATCGGGACGTTGCTATGAAAAGCCTGTCTAAAAAGGGTTTTAGCAAAAAGCCTGATGGCGATCATATATATTTTCATCATGAATACGAAGGAAAAGAAACAGGGGCATATACAAAATTTTCACATTCGAAGAAAGGAAAGGATATAGACGATTATTTGATTTCATGCATGAAAAAACAATTAAAACTTGATAAGCGTTCTGAAGTAATCAACTTACTAAAATGTCCTATGGACGGTGACTCATATAATGATATTTTGATTAGAAAGAATATCTTTCCTTCATGATCCAAAAAAAATGTTTGAGTCCTATTTAATAGGTTCCTGGTTAGACTTACCCCCAAAACAGCTTAATCGCAAATCCAACCGCTGCGATTAACACAACCCAGCGAATGAACTTGTGCCCTCGTTCTACCACAACGTGTGTGGCCAGCAGAGCGCCAACTGCGTTTCCGGCAGCCAGAATCGATCCCCGAAAAAAATCGACCTGGTTGTTTAAAATAAACACCAGCAAAACAAACGGCGTAAAAATTAGAATTATCAAAACCTTTAAAGCGTTGGTTCGAACAAGATCATATCCGCAAGCAGTTAAAACAGCGATAAACAAAAATCCGATTCCGCCTTGAATAAATCCGCCGTAAAACCCAATCCCGAAAAATGCAATCATCAGAATGAATTTCTTCCCCCCGGATATCTTTGGCGTCGAATTCAATTCCTCCACCTTTGGATTAAAGAAAATCAGCCCGAGAATTAAAACCATAATAATTGCAAGCAGACGTTTAAAAAGCAGCTCATCTATTTCAACAGCGAGTTGGGCGCCCAAAACAGACCCGGCAATTGCCGGCAAAGCCGTGATGATGGTCACACCTTTGGGGATGACTTCAAATTGATGGAATTTGGCCGTAGCGAAAATATTTTGTACCAGAATTGCAATGCGGTTAGTGCCATTTGCCACCGTTGCGGGCAGCCCGAGGAAAATCAGAAAGGGCAGGGTAAGCAGCGACCCGCCGCCGGCAGTGACATTTAAAAAACCGGCAAAGATGCCGATTATGCCCAGGAGTATGAGTTGTAGGGTTTCTTCCATTTTTCAAATGTACAGGGTGTCCAAAAAGGTACCCCGTCTTTGCGAGCGAAGCGAAGCAATCTCATAATTCCGTGCTTAGAGGTTGGGGATTGCTTCGTCGCAGAGTTTATCCTGAGCCTGTCGAAGGGCTCCTCGCAAAGACTGCTTTCTATCTTTTTGGATAACTCTTAACGTTTGTCTCACCGATAAATCGTCTTCAAAAGAACTCTTTCGCCTACTTCTTCAATTTGAAAATTAATCCTTCCCAAAAGAATCCCTTCCTCAGTCTCGACATCCACCCGCCATTCTCCGGGTGAGACATTTCTTTTGCGGGTAATACCTCGATAGCCGCCATCCCTATAGCCGATGATTTCGTAGCCAAGACGATCGGTGGTCAGCCATTCGTCCTGATTCGGGAAAAATTGCTGCCAGTGGTGATAGATTTTTTTTGTGAGTTTGGTAGGTGCAAATATCGCCGTAAAACAGGAAACCGTGTCTCCTTTAGCGTAGCGAAAATCTTTATCCGAGTCTTTAAAGAATTGATACCATCTCGGTTTTTCGAATTTCAAAACGAAATTATCGTCTTGAATGTTTTTGCTGGCATGGTGGTAGATGCCGCCGGATTTCAACGACAGGGGTACGGGCGGGATCCAGTTCTGCCAGTAAAAGACGTTGATCAAAAAGTAAAGACCGAGTATCATCGATCCGGTCATCAGAAAATCCTTTTGCGTCCGAAAAATCTCCATCTTTAAAAAGTATCTGATTATGATGAGAACGAGCAGCAAACTAACCAGACCGCCGGCGATAAAAGTAAAGACGTTCACGACTTTAAACAGCACGGGAATAAAAAAAATGAAAAATGAAAATGAGGCGAGAAAATAGAGAGCAATTAACAAATATAAATTTCGCAGCCGTTTCTCTAAAAACTCATTTGCAGTGAGGAGTAAAACCAGAATCCCCAGGAAAAGCCCTGTCTTGGTGAAAGAAGCGCTTTGAAAATAGAAAATCACGTAAGCACTGAACAAGCCGCCGAGAAAAAACTGCAGAGCGAGCGGAAACCATTTTTGATATTTTAAGATAAGAGGTTTCTCAATTTTGTTGTGTTCTACCAGGGTCGTGATGACCATTAAAACGCCGAGCGAAATTAAATAGAGGAGGAGAATGAGGTTGTCCAGAAGTTGGTCGATTCTTTTCAGGGTAAGGCTGTCCCAGGTGAACCCGCCAAAGAAAAAGGCGACCGGATTGAATCTTTCAAAACGTTCGTAGAAATTTTTGATTTTTAGAATGAGGTTTAACATACTTTAGGGGGCAAACTTTTTCAAGCACAAGAAGCGAGGAGCGTAAATGCCATTTCGGCGCTCTACGCTTCTCGCTCTAGGGGATTTGTCTAATTGGGATTTTATCTAAACTTCAAAAACCAGATTAAAAACCGACGAATCAATATCAACGAAGTCTCTCAACTTCTTATTTACCGCGATAGTCACCCGATCGCCATAGCGGGAAAGCTGCTTCAATAACCGGTTCAAATTTTGCAGCTGTGCCTCGTGAAGTTCTTCGATGTGAATGGTAATAGAAGATGTGGTATTTTTTAACACTTTTTCAAGGTGACCTGTGACCCGGTCAAAGAACTTTTTATCCAGGCCGATCTTGAAGGAGACATTCAAGTGTGCGGCCCGGTTTTTTATCCGGTTCAGGGAGATTTCCAAAGCGCCCTTCTTGAGGTAACGCTGAAATAGTTTTTCGATTTGTTTTAAATAATTATGAGTTAATTGATTGACCTTTTCAAATTCTACCACGAATTGCCGCTCAACATAGTCCCGCATTGACAGGCCGATAACCCAGTCGGTTATCACGACCGGAATAAGCCGCGGCGCGGAAAACGGAATTGACCTCAAAAAACAGACAACCCGCGAAAGGCCTCCCGGCAGTATGGTTTTCACAAAGATTCTGCTCAACAATTTTAGCATTACTCTTAACGAATCTTGTTTGTTGTGAACCGGATTGTCAAGGTAACGAAGTTTATTTTTAATGCGTAAGGCAATATTACGATGATCAAGCAAACGAAAATAGAGCTTGCGATAACCGTCGACCATCTCATCATATCCCATCTGCTTAGGAAAAAGATTTGTGCCAAGCTTCGTATTATCAGACTCATGTGCGAAAGGTTTTAACCGACCCTCTTTTTCAAGCCGTTCATAAAGGGGCGTCTTTGGTATTGCCGTTAAAAGCCCAACCATGGCGGCTTGAATTCCTGATTTCGTAATGAATTGATATTGTTTTTCGAATGTCTCCATCGTGTCGTTATCGAAGCCGATGATAAACCCGCCCCGAATTTCGATGCCATGGGAGTAGATTCTCTGAATTGAAGTTTGCATATCTTCGCGGATATTTTGGAATTTCTTGGTTTCTTTTAAACTCTCCTCATCCGTGGATTCAATCCCGATGAAGACCCATTTAAAATTGGCTTCCCTAAGAAGCGCCAACAGCTCCTCATCCTGTGCCATATTCAAAGAAGCTTCCGTTCCAAAGGCGAAATTATAATCATGTTTGCGTTGGTAATCGCACAGAAATTTTAGCAGTTCCTTTGCGGCCGGTTTATTGCCAATAAAATTGTCATCGACAAAAAAAGCGCTGCGGACATTGAACTTTCTCAGCATATCCAATTCCCGCCCTACCTGCTCGACGGATTTGAAACGGGGTTTCCGTCCAAACATGACAATGATGTCGCAAAACTCACAGCGGAAAGGGCACCCTCTTGAAAACTGCAAACTCACTGAAATATACTTATCCAAATCTAAGAGATCGAATCTGGGAGTGGGAGACTCTGTCAAGTCCACTTCGCCCTTTTCATGGTAAAGCTTTTTAGGTGTTGACATTTCGAAATCCCGGCAAAAGTCTTTCCAGATATATTCGGCCTCGCCTGCCACAACCGTGTCGGCTATGGACTCATAAGCCTCAGGGCACAAAGATGCATAGCTTCCGCCGGCAACCACATAGTGGCCCTGACTTTTGTAATATCTGAGCAATTCTTTCTGGCGGTTAAATTGCACCCCCATCCCGCAAATTCCGATTATATCCGCCTGCGGTTTTATGGGAATAGCCTCGATATTCTCATCGACAATCTCAATTTCCCAATCTTCGGGGCATAAAGCTGCCAGCGTAGCAAGCCCCAAAGGCGGATTCGGGGTCCTTACCTTTGGCAAAATTTTGTCGGTGATCAATTTGAAACTCCAGAAACTTTCCGGAAACTTTGGGTTGATCAGCAGTAATTTCATAACCTTGTCCTCCCTTATGGCACAGGTAAAAAAAATGGTAGCTGCTAATTATTAGAAGGGTAAATAATAAAGAAAATTAAGCAAATGTAACAAACCAAAATAAAGAAGTCAAGGAATTGACTAAAAATGAATCAGAATGTCCCCCATTTTTTTCAGGAGTTCAAGACAGGAGTGTAAAATCAGTCCCGACTTCCTTTTGATGTTTGCCGACCAGGATAGCAAGCTTAAAGTTTGACTCCAACTCGTTGCGGAGGGCGACCCCATCCCGACTTTCCTGCAATTTTTTTATAATAATGAAGTCGGGAGGAGGCGCCCGGAGCCCGTCTGAGGACCCCGCACCCCGTTGGATAGATTAGATCAAGCGGAGATTATAAACTACGGCTGCTTAAATCAGCATTAGATAATTCTTAATCGAAACGGGCGTTTATCCAACGGGGGAGGAGGCCGAAGCGGACCAAAAATAGTGTTGGAGTGTTATAGTGTTAGAATGTTAGAGTGGTTTTAAATTTCGAATACTTTAACACCTGAACACTTTTAACACTTTGGCACTTTACCCGCGCGTTTAAGATTGCGAAAAATACCTTGACAAATATGAATATTTTGTTAGTTTTTGATCTTATCAATTCCTGCCTAAAATGAGATAAGAACTTAAACCTGAAGGGAGATTCTATGCGAAAACTCCGCATTGGCGTCATCGATTTGGTCACCAAAGCGCCTACGAATACGTTATGGGCGCGGGTAATGAACGCCAATCTTGCCAGTATCATGCCGCAAATCATTGCTTTGTGGTGCGAACAGGAGGGACATGACGTCACATTTACTTGTTTTACCGGCTTCGAAGATTTGCTCAAAGAGCTGCCGGAAGACGTCGACATCGTTTTCATTGGCGCCTTCTCACAAGCCGCTCAACTTTCATACGCCTTAAGCAACCTGTTTCGATCCAGGGGAGCGGTCACGGTCCTCGGCGGCCCCCATGCCCGCTGCTATCCCCAGGACTCTCAAAAATACTTTGACTACGTCCTTGGATTCACGGACAAAGAGCTCATTCGAGACGTTTTGCAGGATTGTTCTCAGCACCGCCCAATTGGGGTCAATCTGACAACCAGCAGTCAACCCCCCGAGCTTCCCGGTGTACAAGAGCGCTGGAAATTTGTCGAGCATGTTATCAAAAAATCCCCCCTGATCAAAATCGTGCCGATGATAGGAAGTCTGGGCTGCCCCTACACCTGCAGCTTCTGTATCGACTCGGTGATTCCTTACCAACCCCTCGACTTTGATGTGCTTAAAGAGGATTTGAGATTTCTTTTAAAGAAGTTCAAACGGCCGCACATTGGCTGGCATGATCCGAACTTCGGCATCCGCTTTGACGATTACATGGGCGCCATCGAAGAGGCGATCCCGCCGGACAGCATCGATTTCATCGCCGAAAGCAGTTTGTCGATCCTGGCCGAGCCTCATTTGAAACGGCTTAAACGCAATGGTTTCAAAGCCATCCTCCCCGGCATCGAGTCGTGGTACGACATGGGGAATAAGTCAAAGACCGGCAGCAGTCAGGGGATGCAAAAACTCGAGCAGGTCTCCGAGCATATCAACATGATTTTAAGATACATTCCGTATTTGCAGGCCAACTTTGTGCTCGGCCTCGATCAGGATGAGGGCGCTGAACCATTTGAGCTTACCAAAAAGTTTGTGGATATGTCGCCCGGCGCCTTTCCCGGTTATTCTCAGCTTTCCGCATTTGGGCAGGCGGCTCCGCTCAACCTGGAATATCAAAAAGAAAACCGCGTGCTGCCTTTTCCTTTCCACTTCCTCAATAACAATCACGCTATGAATGTCAGGCCCAAAGGTTACTCCTGGCCTGAGTTCTATGATTACCTGATCGATTTAAGCAAGTACTCCTTTTCCTGGCGTGCGATTTACAACCGCTTCCGGGCAATAGATGCGCAGATACCGAAGTGGATGAACTTGGTTCGCGCCATTTCCTCCGAAGGGTTTGGCCGGATCAAGTATTACACCGAAGTGCGCCGCCGCCTCGACGAGGATCCCCAGTTTCGGCCCTACTTCGAACAGGAAACGACCGAGCTTCCGGACTTTTATATTGACCGGATAAAAACCGACCTCGGGCCATTCTGGGACTGGCTGCCGGAAGGCGCGATTTATCACGACCCGAATGCTTATCTCAAAGCGGAGGGGGAAGCAGCGCCCGCTATTGCATCTGCCGATTTAAATTAAAAAGGCAAGAAAAAACAGAAACTGCTCAAACGATCGAGCATCTATATTTAGATGCTCGATTTTATTAAGATCAAAGAAAGGCTTGACAGTTCTTGTCTTTAATACATTTGTTGCTGAAGAAGCAATCATACTTGTATCTTCAAATCATAGGTAGATGGCTAATCCATAACATGTCAAATTGCAGAAAGGAGATCGCTATGTTTTGTTCATTTTCAGGTATTAGGCTGACAAAGACTCTCAAGCCGATGTTTATTCTCAGTGTACTGGTGTTCGTGTTGGGGGTGCAGGTCTGCTTTGGCCAGACCCTGCACCCCTCAAGTCATCAAAAACGATCTGTTCGTGACTAAGACACTCAGCGTCGCGAAATCTCCCGGGTCTCTTTCTCCTAATTATGGTTTGGGCGCGAAATTAATCGTCAATGGCAGGACGAGCTCTGGCGCTCTCGGAATTGGCCCCTGGCCGGCGAATCCTAATAAACATGTGTTTTTTGGTGTTGGTACTTTGAACCAGTCGGATGCGAAGAACTACGCCTTATTGCAAGCGTTTGAAGGGACCGCAAAGGGCCGCACCTACTTAAATTCGCCAAAGGATATTAGATTCCGAATTAACAATAGTGATAAAATGATGCTGTCAAACAACGGTAACGTTGGTATAGGAACAACTGATCCATGGGAAAAACTTACAGTTGTTGGCGAATGTATTGTGTTAGCTAGTTCAACCGCGAGTGACAAAGACCAGATAAAGATATGTACGACCTATTCTCCTGGTGGGCCAATTCTTCATAACAGGAATTCTATTTCGTCTAACGAAAGACTTACCTTAATAGCAGCTACCGGTTTTATATCGTTGGAAGCACAAACTGGTGTCGTAATAGGTAGAGGTATTTCAAGTCCACAAGCCGATTTACATGTGGTTGGAGAAATTGCTCTTGAGGAAGTAAATGTATGGGATGGAAAAGATGATAATGACCTGACGTGGAATGGTCTACAGATATCCAGGGAAGGTTCTTCGCGCCGCTACAAAAAAAATATTGGCCCACTCAAAGCTGATTTCCGTAAAATTCTTGATCTGGAACCAAAACAGTTCCAAATGAAAGAAGGTTTTGGAGAACCAGATGAATGGCTATTTGGGTATATTGCAGAAGATCTGGATGAGCTTGGTTTAAAGCGACTTTGCAATTACGATAAAGATAATAGGCCGGACGGGATTAAGTACAAAAAGATTGCTATGTATGTACTTGAGATAGCGAAAGAACAGCAAAAAAGGATAAACCAACTAGAAGAATCGTTTAAGAGGATGGAAAGGTTACTAGCGGAAAAAATTAATACTACTGAGATTAAAACCCAGACCCCAGATTAGGGATCCTACGGGCAAAATGCTGACAAAAAAGTAAAATAAGGAACGAATTATGGGTGAAGGATTTTTTGATAAGTTTT
>JADFPY010000107.1 GCA_022562085.1 candidate division KSB1 bacterium
AGGAAACACGGTTTCCATTTTGAAGAGGGCATAGACAAATAAGTTGAATTTTACTTTGGATGATTGATATTGATGGCTGCCATAAAACAGCAAATCCGCGGAGGTTGCGACCTCCGATTCATCCGATAACCATAACTTTTCCAGTTCAGCAACACGAAGCTCCATTATTTTCATATGACTTGCCTGCAAGCCTTCGATTATCCAAAACATAATCACCGGAATCATTGTTAAGACGATACCCTGATAGTTTAGCAGAATGGCCTTATTGGAAGCGGTAAATATTATTGAGAGTAGCCAAACGGTCAGACACCAACTTTTGGTGATGACTCGCTGGTTGTAATGCCTGTCAATCGTCCTGTAGTGTTGCTCAACAATCCATTGTAATCGATCTTTATTGATAATATTTCGGATACATCCTCCAGACTTTCGATGAAACCTTCTCTAATAAAAAGTATTGGTAAATATAGAAAGCCTTAAACTCTTTCCCGCAAAATCTCCAAAAGCTTATCATCGGCCACCCGATCTTGCTGCATCGAATCCCGCTCACGAACGGTCACGGATGAGGAAGGATTTGTGCAATCGATTACATTTAACGCTTATAAGAAAGAGACATAAATTGGGTAAATCTCAAATTTCAAAACCCAAATTCCAGAGGATTAGAAATAAACCGACAACCCAAACTTTACAGATGTAGCACTTAAGTTGAGAATTTTACTTTTGTTTTCGGCTTCAGTTACTATACCTGCAGTCTTGTCTGTCCTGCTATCTTTTACCCAAATGTAATTCAAAGACAATCCGTATTCGGCCAGAAAACTAATATTTTTTGTTGCAAACCATTCCGCGCCTAAGTTGGCTGATATTCCAAGGGACCATCGTTTGCTCGTCCTTTGCGATGTAGATTCAACAGGATTTGGGGTTCCTCTTTCTGAACCAGTTTCGGAGTTACTGCGATTAAAACCAACCATTGGACCAACTCCAAGAAAAAGGTTGATTTCTTTTTCCGGAGATGGATAGAATAGATATTGGACGTTGAGTTCAATATTCTGAACGTCACTATCTGAATCGGCTGTCAAAATCTGACGCAGGGTATCCGAAGTAAACTGCTTTGAGTTCTGTTCAGCATCTGAAATTGAAGCATTTAAACTTAAGCCGAATCGTAAAGATTTTTTATCTGAAAAATGGCGCTTTGCGGAAATGACACTTCCCTCGAATCGACTCAATGTAAAGTTTCGGCTAATTTGAAATTGTAATGCCCAGGCTCCTGTTTCAAGCGAGTTCTCCATTTTGTTCTCCTGGGCAAACAGAGAAGTGTCAGGTAGGCAATTAATTGCAATAAACAAGATTATGTACCCGAACCTAAGCAAACGTAGCACCTTTAAATCCTTTCTTTCAAAAACTCCAAAAGCTTATCATCGGCCACCCGATCTTGCTGCATCGAATCTCTTTCGCGTACCGTCACTGTGTTGTCCTCTAAAGTCTGGGAATCCACGGTGATGCAGAAAGGTGTACCGGCTTCATCCTGTCGGCGGTAGCGGCGACCGACTGCGCCGCCTTCATCGTAAAAGACCGGCATGTGCTTCTTTAAGTCATCGGTGATTTTGTGCGCGATTTCCGGCATGCCATCTTTTTTAACAAGGGGGAAAATACCCGCTTTAATCGGTGCGATTTTGGGGGAAAGGCGTAACACGGTTCTGGAGTCTTTTTCCAACTCCTCTTCATCGTAAGCGTCGACCAGACAGGTGAGCAGGGTCCGGTCACACCCAGCCGAGGTTTCAATAATATAAGGAGTGAAACGCTCGCGAGTCGCGTCGTCAAAGTATTGCAAATCTTTGCCGGAGTACTCCGTGTGCCGCTTGAGGTCAAAATCCGTGCGGTTGTGAATGCCTTCCAACTCTTTCCAGCCAAAAGGAAATTCATACTCGATGTCAAATGCTGCCGCTGCGTAATGGGCGAGTTCATCTTTGCCGTGCTCGCGAAATCGCAAGTTTTCTTTTTTGATGCCGAGGTCATCGTACCAGTTAATTCGCTGTTCTTTCCAGTATTCAAACCACTCACCATCTGAGCCTGGTTTGACAAAAAACTGCATCTCCATCTGCTCGAATTCCCGGGTACGAAAAATAAAATTGCGCGGCGTGATTTCGTTGCGAAAGGCCTTGCCGATCTGAGCGATGCCAAAGGGAATCCTCTGCCGGGAAGACTGCATAACATTGACGTAGTTGACATAAATACCCTGGGCGGTTTCAGGTCTCAAGTAAACAACTGAAGCATCTTCCGCAACCGCACCCATGTGAGTTTTGAACATCAGGTTGAACTGCCGGGCCTCTGTAAGCTCGCCACCACAGACCGGGCACCTATCTTTAATGGTTTCGTCGTCTTCGCGAAACCGGCGCTTGCAGTTTTTGCAGTCGATCATCGGATCGTTGAAGCCTTCTACGTGTCCGGAGGCCTCCCAGATTTTCGGGTGCATCAAAATCGCCGAATCGAGGCCAACGATATCCTCGCGGGTCTGCACCATGCTTTGCCACCAGAACTCCTTGATGTTGTTTTTCAGCTCCACGCCCAAAGGTCCGTAATCGTATGAGCTGTCCAGGCCGCCATAGATTTCGCTGGATTGAAAAATGAAGCCGCGTCGCTTGCAGAGCGCCACGAGTTTGTTCATTGCTTTTTCAGTTAGATTTTTGCTCATTTGCTACCCTCACCCTTCACTGGCTATCCAAAAGTAGAACGATCAGGTCATGCCGAGCTTGTCGAGGCATCTTTTTAGCTATATTCTATTAATTTAAGAGATTTCTCACTACGTTCGAAATGACATTTACTTGGTCGCTGGGATAGTTGATTGTTAATTAATTTTTTCTTCCCTCAAAATTCTTGCGGCCGTTTCCGGAGATATGACATTGATTTGAAATCCGGAGCCGATCTCGAAACTTGTGAAGCCACGAAATTGCGGCGTAATATCGATATGCCAATGATAATCTCGTTCAATTGTTTTCCAGTAACCCCGTTGTTTCCCGGCATTGACATTTGGTCCGGAATGCAATACCATAACAAAATTCGGATCATTCAAAGTGCTGCTTAATTTCCGTAAAACTTCCTTGAGAATAAAAGCGAGTTGACTGTATTCATTATTCCATTCAAAAAATGTCTCGTGTTGTTTCGGTAATATGGAAATTTCAAAAGGAGCCCGGGATGCGAAAGGAGTAAGGGCGACGAATTTGTCGTTTTGCATGATGATCCTTTCATCATCCGTAAGCTCTTGATTGATAATGTCGCAAAATAAACACCTCTCTTTATATTCATAATGTTCACGGGTGTTCATCAATTCATATTTAACCCGCGCCGGAGTAATGGGAGTTGCAATGATGTGTGAATGCGAGTGGCTCATCAATGCGTCATGGCCGTCGCCATAATTTTTGTGCAACAGCACATACCGAAAACGGGTATCACGTTTCAGATCAAGAAAACGCTCGCGGTAAGCATACAACACATTCTGAATCTGATCTAAGTCCATATCATAGATTTGCTCGCTGTGTTTTGGCGATTCTATCACCAACTCATGAGCACCGATGCCGTTCAAAACATCATACATACCCATGCCGCGATTATCAAGGTCGCCGTAGATTTGCAAAAAAGGCTGCTTGTCAGGTACGACCCGGACTTTCCATCCCGATTCATTTTTAGTCGAATCGTCGCTGCGTATGGCAAAGATTTCCGAAGGTGTCTCCGCTTCGAAGCCGCTGCAAAGTTGACATTTCCCATCAGACTGATTTTTCCGACGAGGCGTGGTATTTGAAATCAAATCCGCTACATTATACTCCTCTTGAAAAATAATCGACCAGCGCCCGGTGATTGGGTCACGCCGAAACTGATTCATCGCCATTTTTAAAAATCCTGTTTAAGTTAAGCATCTTCGGAATCCTTTTTCCCTTCTTCAACAATCTCGCTTCTGGTCAGTTTAACTCGAATTATTCGGTTTCTATCTATCTTTTCAATAATAAACGTGTAGTTATTATATTCCACTACTTCATTTTGTTCAGGAATATAATCTGTCAAACTAAAAATAAAACCGCCGAGACTTTCATATTCGCCCTCGGTCGGCAAATCCATTTCGAGCTGTTCATTTAACTCATCCAAGTCGATTTTAGCATCGATGAGAAAACTATTTTCGTCTATTTTTTTATACAGCGGCGGTTCCTTGTCGTACTCATCTTGAATTTCGCCGACGATTTCCTCGATGACATCTTCGAGCGTGACTAATCCTGCCGTACCGCCGTATTCGTCAACAACGATGGCCATGTGCTGCTGCCCCTTTTGGAACTCTTTCAGCAAATGATGCAGCTTTTTGCTTTCAGGTACAAAGGAAACAGGACGTGCCAATTTTTTCAAGTCCGGTTTTCCGATTTTACCATCAATAATAATCGGTAAAAGTTCTTTGGCATGAATGATACCCAAAATATTATCAAGCCCTTCAGTATAGAGCGGAATTCTGGAATGCCCTTTGTTTTTAATCAACTTGGCTAAATCCTCGAGAGAAATATTTTCCTCCACACCTACGATGTCAATTCGAGGTATCATAATTTCGTGAACCTCAGTTTCGCCAAACTCAAAAATCGAATCAATCATAGCGCGTTCATTATCTTCCAAACCGCCGTTTTCTTCCCTATCTTCCACGAGTGCCATAATTTTTTGGTGTTCGAAAACTGTACTCTTCCGGGAAACATCCAACTTGTTTGAAAAAAACTCGAAGAGTCTGGCCAGGAGTCTTACAAATGGTTTAACTAAAAAAAAGTAAACCATAGCAGGCAAAGAGAGGAATTCGGCAACAGAGCGATTTTTTTTAAGGACAAACTTTGCCCAAATTTCATTTACCGTGAATAGCGCTATGGCAAAGAAACTCAGCATTAAAACTAATGCCAGCGCATGAGAAACAACCAAAAAAACGGCAACAATTTTAGATAAAAAAATGACGGTACAGACTAACGAAATTTGAGCAACCAATGAAGCAAACCGTATTGCTATAAAAAAAGTATGATGATTGTCCCAAAGCTGCACCGTGCGTTTAGAACGCTTTGTAGCTTTTTTTCTAAGTTCCTTTAAATCGACTTCGGACAGGGATAAAAAGGCAACCTCAACGCTTGAAAAAAAGGTTGAAAGAAAAAGGAGAGAAATAAAAGTTACAACTAGCAAAAAAGACGACTCAGGAACCAAACTGGTTTATTCACCTCCATGAAAGTTATTATTGCGGATTATTAAAGTGAGAGATAATAATTCTCACGAGCAGTCATTGCATGCTTTTCAATATCAGATTTATCTTTATAGCCCAAAAAATGCAAAACACCATGCACCGCCATCCGCTCTAATTCATCACCCGATTCCACATTATATATACTCGCATTCTCCAAAACACGATCCATACTTATGTAAATTTCTCCTTCAAACATATCAGTTTCATTGGACAGGGGAAAAGAAATGACATCCGTTACCGAATTTTTGTTGAGGTAATCTTTATTGAGTTTTTTAATATAGGTGTCGTCAACTAAAATGATCGTTAACCTTGCGTTATCCTTTGATTCGGTTTGCCAGACTTTTTCAGTAAGTTCTTTAATCCCTTTTAAAGAAATTTCATGAGCCTGTTCATTGTGGATACTAACTTGGAATTTCAATTGGCTTCACCGAAGGTTTCTTACCCCCTTTACCGAAAGGTTTCTTGTCTTGATCCGGGTACTCAATTCTGCCGTGAAACATCCCTGTCAGGGTGTTCACAAAACTTTTTTTAATTAGGTTTAAGTCCCTTGTTGTCAGGGGACATTCATCTAACTCTGAGTCGAGCAACCTTTCATGAACAAAAGAATTCACCATGCCGCGGATCCGGCTAACTGATGGATCTTTCAAGCTCCGTGAGCCTGCCTCGACAGAGTCCGCCAGCATGACAATTCCGGTTTCTTTGGTTTGCGGTTTTGGACCGGGATAGCGGAAATCAGTTTCATTTATTTCAACACCGTCACTGCTTTCTTTGGCCTTTTCATAAAAAAAACGAATGATATTCGTACCATGATGTTCGGGAATAAAATCGCGAATTTCCTTAGGCAAATTGTAATCGTGAGCAAGATCTAAGCCTCTCTTCACATGATTGATCAAAATCAGGCAGCTCATACTGGGAGTCAGTTTCTCATGTGGATTCTTCCCGCCCTTTTGATTTTCAACAAAGTATTCCGCTTTCTCCATTTTGCCAATATCGTGATAATAAGACGCCACCCGCGCCAGAAGGGCATTGCCACCGATAACTTCGGTTGCCGTTTCAGAGAGATTTCCAACCATGATGCTATGATGATAGGTCCCGGGGGCACGGATCGCCAGCTGCCGAAGCAAGGGTTTATTCAGATCGGACAACTCCAACAAAGTCGAATTTGTGGTGAACCTGAAAATGGTTTCAATAATTATCATTAAGCCGTAAGCCAAAATTGGTGAAAGCAGCCCGTTGATTAAGCCATATAACCACATGTTCCACAGATCTTTGAATTCGGTATTCTGTAGAAACTCAATCGCCGCGATTGAGAAAATGTATGCGATAGAGATTGATAAAATTCCCTTTATTATCCAGGATCGGGCTTGAATTTCACGCACGGCAAATGTGGAGACAGTTCCCACAAAAAGGCAAATTATCATTATGCCGAATTCATTGCCTCTGAGCCCCCCGATAATGATACTCAGTGTTACAGTTCCTATAAAAGCAACCCTTGGATCGAAAAATATGGTGAGCAGCATTGAAGCAATGGAAATCGGGATCAAGTATTTCAGATTTGACGAAAAACCAAATTGGTTGATCAGAAAAGTAGTGCCAATTACCATCATAAAGATAATAAATATCAAAAACATCTTTTTTAAATCATAAAATATTTCTTTCCGGGAAACCGTCAGAAACATAGCTGCAAATGATAATGAAAGAGAAACTAATAACATTCTCCCCATATACGGCAGGATAATTTTTGAACCGCCTTCACTTATTTCTCTTTCGGCCTTTGCTGCTGCTAGTGAATTTAGTTTATTCAGCGTTTCCCTCGTAATGCGTTCATGGGTATTTACAATTCTTTCGTTTTCAAACACAATACCTTTTGAAAGAGGAACGTTCGTGACTGCAGCTTCTATTCGTTGTTCTGTTTCAATCTTATTATGAATTAAGTTAGGTTTTAAAAAAGCGGTGATAATTTGATACCCTAATTTCACCGTGGTTGAAATCTGATCAGGAAATGTCTGGGTCAAGTTTTCAAGAACGTTATCATCATAATTCTCTCGAGTCAAATGGTTTTGCAAATTTTCTATAGTCTCTTTGCCTGTAGAAATCACGGAGATTTTTTTTACATAATTCGGTATCTTTTCACGTTGCAAATTTAGAATTCCATTCGAATATAAATCAAGGAGGATCCTTCTGAAATTCTGTCTCAAAAATTCAGAATCAAATTTTTTCTTTATCGTCTCATTGGAATTATTGCTGAGCGAGATTTCGGCTCCGTGTAATAAAATCGGGATGTTAACCTGTTCAATAATTAGAGAAAATTTGTTTACCACGTTGCGAAGCCCAGTCACTTTTGTCGAATCGGCTGCTTCTGAATTTCGAACCAAATTGATTTCTTTAAACAGTTCATCAAACCTGCTGACATACCTCAACTCAATACTATCAACGCGGTTAAAAACCAGGGGTACTTTTTCAGTAGCAGCCTGTCTGTCGTTAGCGATTTCTTGCTCGGTTTTGTTCACCAAAAATCTAAAAGGAGCGATTATTTCCTCGCCGGAGTAAACGTCATCTTCCTTCAAATTTGCAAACTGGTAAGATTGGCTTGAAGGGAATATCAAAGTGGCTGTAATTACAATCACCAAGCCCATAACAAATTGCGGTGTGTAACGCCACTGTTTATGCTCTTGCAGGGCCTTTAGATTCTCTCTAAAGGGTTTGGTGAAGTCGGAGATTTTTTTCAAAAACTTTTGCAAGCAAAAAACTCCAAATTAAATTAATCAGTTGCTACTATTCTTTTTCTTATTATTATTGGTTTCGTAAACTTCATAGGCTTTGATTATATCGCGTACTAAGCGATGACGCACCACATCCCGCTCGGTTAAATAGATAATTTCAATACCTTCAATATCGGACAAAATAGATTGTACCTGTACCAACCCGGATGAAGGGGAGTCAGGCAAATCGATCTGAGTGATATCACCGGTGATGATTGCTTTAGAATTGATCCCCAGCCGGGTGAGAAACATTTTCATCTGGTTAAATGAAGTGTTTTGAGCTTCGTCCAGAATAGCAAAGGCATTGTTCAGTGTACGGCCTCGCATATAGGCCAAAGGAACGATCTCTATCACACGGGACTCGATATATCTTTTCAATTTGTCGGCCGGTATCATATCGTTCAGAGCATCGTACAAAGGCCTGAGGTAAGGATCTATTTTTTCCTTAAAATCGCCGGGCAAGAATCCCAAATTTTCCCCTGCCTCTACTGCCGGTCGGGTCAGCACAATTCTATTGACCAATTTATCGCGCAAAGTTGCTACTGCCATCGCAACCGCCAGAAAAGTCTTTCCGGTACCGGCCGGACCGATCGCAAACAAAATATCATTTTTAAATGACTTTTGATAAAATGCCTTTTGACCCGAACTTTTCGGTTTGATGACTCCGTCTTTTGTGTAAAGAATGGCTGAGTCCAAATTATCTTCCGGTGTGGCGAGCGAGCCTGTTCTATTCACCAAATCGAGAACTGTTTCCAGGTCATTTTCAGTAATGGTTTGATCCCGGGTTGCCATCAATATGAGTTCAAGAAGAACCTTTTCGAGTCTCTCCACTACATCAGCTTTGCCTGACAAAAATATTTCACTTCCTCGCGCAACAATTTTAGTATTAAACTTCTCCTCAAGGCTGCGCAGGTTTTTATCCTGAAAGCCAAAAAGCATTAATTGATCAACGCCTTTGATTGATATTTTTTTCTGAATTATTGTGGTTGAATCACTCATGCTGTTTCCCGCATAATAAAAAAAAGCTCTTGCGTCAATGGCAAATCTCAGCCATCAATTCAAGAGCTTAGTGATTTCAAACTTTTAGAGATATTTAAGTACAACTTCTATATAGAACAAAGAATCGAACACTTCCATCTGAAAGTGTCCCCTGCATTTTTTTTGCTGTGAATGAGAGGTTATCTACCGGGTATTTTTAACACTGTATACGGGTAGATCAAACTCGAATCATCACCAATGACGTCTTTGTTTGCTTCATACAATTGGCGCCATTTGGTCGGATCGCTCATTACCTCCATGCTTCCGGCGATTTTTGCCAAATTATCACCGTTGCCAACCAGGTATTCACCCGGGGCATTTTCTTGGTGAATTTTGAGGACACGATCCGGGTAAATCAAATCCGGGTCTGCACCAATTTGATCGCGGTTATAAGAATAGATTCGATACCACTGGATTCCTTCACCGTATTGATTGCGTGAGATTTTCCAAAGATAATCACCGCGGTTTACCGTATACTCGTCATACATGCCCTTGGGCATTTTGTCTCTGAGTGTGGCAATCTTACCTTCCAGACCCGCGATTCTGTCGCGCATTTCAGTTAGGTTGTATATCGGACTCGATTTCATCCCGCCTAACTTTTCTTCCATAGCATCGATTTCTTTTCTTCTTTTAAACAAATCTTCGGGAGACAGAGCGCTTAATGCGCTTAATTCCCGATCCATGTCGTCGAGTTGCGTGCGGTAGGCATTAACATCACTCTCAGAAACGCCGAGAGCTGAGTAAATATCTCCCCAAACACCAGCAATTTGACCATCGAGGTCTGCTATCTGAGAATTCAGGGATGCAATTTCGTTGTCACATTTAGCTATTTCGGTTTTAGCTGCCATTTCTCTATCCGCCCACTCTTGCAACTGAGCTTTGTACTCTTTCATGGTCATCTCTTGCGCGAAACCGCTGGAAACGCCCAGAACCATTGAAAGTACAATTACTAAAGAGCCGGCAAATAGAATTTTTGCCACAGCTTTCATGTTACCCTCCTAATTCTATAAAAATAAATTACTCTCCAACTCTTTGTTTAACTGTTTCTAATTCTTTTTTTGTTGCCTGAAGTTCGTTTCTTTTTTGATTCAGCTTGCTTTGAAGCTCGTTCTTTTCCCTTCTTCTCTCCTCCAAAGTATTTTCTGCTGATAGAGCAGCATTTTTTTGTTCTTCCAACGCTTGTAACTGCTCAACGTTGGGACGTTTTGTACATCCCATAAAAGACATCGAGGAAAAAACAAATAAAGCGACGATTAGCAGTGATACAGTCTTGTACAATTTTTTCATTATTTCACCTCCTTCCTGGTCGTCATTGTCTAAATAAATTTTAACTCAGAAATAATCTAAGAGATAGTAAAAACTTATTTAACTCTTGTTTGGGGGATATTGGAATCAAGTATAACAAAAAAAAAACTAATTGTCAAGAAAAAAAAACCATTTAGATAACTTTCAAACCTAACTCCTGAAGCTGCTCTTTGCTGACTTCGGAGGGAGCGCCGTCCATCAAGGAAAGGGCACTGTTTGCTTTGGGAAACGCAATTACTTCGCGAATTGAGTTTTCGTTTGCCAGCAGCATGACCAAGCGGTCAAAGCCAAAAGCAATGCCGCCGTGCGGAGGTGCGCCAAACTCGAAAGCATCCAGTAAAAATCCGAACTTGTCCCGGGCTTCCTCGTCGGAAATATTCAGCAAGCGAAAGATCTTATTCTGTAAATCCTGCACATGAATTCTAATGCTGCCGCCGGCAATTTCGTAACCGTTTAAAACCAAATCATAGGCTTTGGCGCGCACTTCACCCGGCTTTTCTGCCATCAAAGATATATCCTCGTCCATCGGTGATGTAAATGGGTGATGACGCGCCACATATCTTTTTTCGTCCGGGTCAAATTCCAGAAGTGGAAAATCGACGATCCAAACGTGCTCAAAACTTTTTTCAGGAATGAGGTTTTCATCTTTGGCGAGCTTCAGCCTGAGTGAGCCGGTCAAGGTGAGTGCTTTTTCTTTTTCATCTGCCATGATCAAAAGAAGATCGCCCGCCTGAGCGCCAAAAGTTTCGTTTATGTTTTTTATCGCTTCCTCAGAGAAAAACTTCGCCAGGGAAGAATTCCAGCCTTCTTCCGCGATTTTAATCGCAACCAATCCTTTAGCACCTTCATCGACCGCAAATTTGGTTAATACATCGATCTGCTTGCGGGAGTAACCGGCGCCGTTTTTCAAGTTCAGTCCACAGACGATCCCGCCTGCCTTCAAACTACCGGTAAAAACTTTGAAATCGCAATCTTTAACCAGCTCACCTATGTCGACGATTTTCATGTCGAAACGAGTGTCCGGTTTATCGCTGCCGTAGGTGTTCATGGCCTCTTCAAAGGACAGGCGGGAAAAAGGCGCTTTGATTTCAATGTCCAGCACCTGCTTAAAAATGTCGACCATGAGCTTTTCAACCATTTCCAGCACATCATCCTTTTCGACGAAGGACATCTCCACATCTATCTGGGTGAATTCCAGCTGGCGGTCTGCGCGCAGGGCTTCATCCCGAAAGCAGCGCACAATCTGATAGTAGCGGTCGAATCCGGCGACCATCAAAATCTGTTTATACATCTGCGGGCTTTGCGGCAGCGCATAAAACTTGCCCTGGTGAAATCTGCTTGGCACCAGGAAATCCCTGGCGCCCTCGGGAGTGCTGCGCATCAAAAAGGGCGTTTCAATTTCCACAAAATTATTTTGATTAAAAAAGTTTCTGACCGCCTGGTAAGTTTTATGCCGGATGAGCATATTCTTCTGCATATTCGAGTTTCTGAGATCAAGGTAGCGGTACTTGAAACGCAACTCCTCAGAAACTTCTTTGTCCCCGTCGATTTCAAAGGGAGTGGTTTTTGCGGGGTTTAAGATTTTCAAGCTGGTACCCGAAATCTCGATGTCACCGGTGCTCAAATTCGGGTTGACCATTCCTTCCGGCCGTTTTCGAACTTCGCCTTTTACCGCGATGACAAACTCCGTGCGCAGCTCTTTCGATTTGGCGTAATCTTCTCCGCTGCACTTCGGATCAAAGACGATTTGGGTCATACCGTAGCGATCTCTCAAATCTATGAAAATAAGGCCGCCATGATCCCGCCAACGATGCACCCAGCCCATTAAAATGATTTCTTCCCCGGCGTTTTTGGCGTTTAACTCACCGCAAGTATGGGTGCGTTTCCAGCCGTCGAGTGATTCCAAAGCTATTCTTTTCTCCTCTTATTTTTCTGAATCGTATAACGAGCGATTTTTTGATATTTCAACTTTTCGGATTCAAGATTATCCACCGAACCCCACTCATTAGTGTTGCATGATTTTAATAATTCTTTTTCTGTTTTGTCGAGTTTGGTCATTTTTCTCTTCCCTTAGACTATTTAGTTCCCAGTTTTTTTAGATCTTTTTGGAGGAGCGAAACGGTGCTTAACAGGTTCAAAGTGGCAGGAAGTCCACTCTATTTTGAAGGTCTTCGGGTTCGCCTGCTTTTGCAATAATCTCCAAATCGTGAATACACGCCCCAATTGAAGCACGCAAT